>JAGRHB010000083.1:3499-7655 GCA_020445245.1 Gammaproteobacteria bacterium | reverse complement strand
AAGGTGTTGCCGAGCTATGTCGGTCGCCGTTACACGGTGCTGGCACTGTTCCTCGTGGCTGCCGCTTCGCTGGTGTGGCGGGCAGTCGATCAGCAGATCCTGGAGAAAGACTTCCTGCAATCCGAGGGGGCGGATCGTTACCTCGACGAGGTGGAAGTGCCGGCGCACCGCGGTCTCATCACGGACCGGCGCGGTGACGTGTTGGCGCTGAGCACGCCGGTCGACTCGATCGCAGCGAACCCGCGGGTGCTGGGGACAGACATCGAGCAGCTGCTGGTGCTGGCAAAGGCGCTCGAGCTGGACCCCGAAGAGCTGCGCGGCAAGCTGGCGCGATACAGTCAGCGCCACTTCGTGTACCTGAAGCGCCGCCTGCCGCCGGCAGAAGCGGCGCACGTCATGGATGTCGCAAAGGCGAAGGGCATAAACGGGGTACATATCGAGCGCGAGTACAAACGCTATTACCCGGCCGGCGAGGTGTTCGCTCACGTGATGGGCTTCACCGATGTCGATGACACGGGCCAGGAAGGGCTGGAGCTGGCGTTCGACCAGGCGCTGCGTGGCGAGACGGGCGCCAAACTGGTGCTTCGCGACGGACGGCGCCAGGTCGTCGACGACGTGGAGAATATCCGCAGCCCGCGAGCCGGCAATCATCTGGCTCTCAGCATAGACCAGCGTCTGCAGTTCACCGCCTACCGCGAACTCAAGGCGGCGGTTCGGCGTCACCAGGCGATCTCTGGCTCGCTGGTGCTGCTCGACGTTCAGTCGGGCGAGGTGCTGGCGATGGTCAACCAGCCGTCGTTCAACCCGAACGGCGACCGCTCCAATCGTGCCGGCCGCCTGCGCAACCGTGCGTTGACCGATCTGTTCGAGCCGGGCTCGACGCTCAAGCCTTTCACAGTGGCGGCCGCGCTGGACGCGGGCACGATCAAGGCGGATTCGCTCATCGACACCTCACCCGGTTATTTCCGAATCGGCCGTGCCCAGGTGAAGGACTCGCACAATCTCGGCTTGATCGATGTGGCGACCGTGTTGAGCAAATCGAGCAACGTCGGCGCCGGCAAGATCGCGCTCGCGCTGGACAAGCGTGATCTGTGGCGGGTGATGGACAGGCTCGGATTCGGGCGTGCCGCCGGGACCGGGTTCCCCGGCGAGGCGGCGGGACAGCTCAATGATTTTCGCCGTTGGGCACAGATTGATCAGGCGACACTGTCGTTCGGTTACGGTATCTCGGTCAGCACCCTGCAGTTGGCCCAGGCCTATGCCGCGCTGGCCAATGACGGTGTCATGGTTCCGGCGACCCTGCTCAAACGTGATGCCCCAGTGAAAGGCGAGCGTGTGTTTTCGGCCCCCACGGCGGTGGCCGTGCGCAGAATGCTGGAGACGGTGACGACCACTGATGGCACGGCGCCGGATGCAGCAGTGCTCGGCTACCGTGTCGCAGGAAAGACCGGAACGGTCAAGAAATTCGGTCCCCAGGGCTACAGTGACGACCGCTATCTCGCGCTGTTTGCCGGCATGGCGCCGGCGCAGCATCCGCGATTCGTCCTCGCTGTGATGCTCAACGAGCCGCAGGCCGGCAAGTTCTATGGCGGTCAGGTGGCTGGCCCCGTGTTTTCCGCGGTGATGGCGGAGGCCCTGCGGCTGCAGAACGTGGCCCCCGATGTGGCGATCGATCCCTCGGTGCGCGTGGCCCAGGGCGGAGCGGCTCGATGATGCCCCAGCGCACCGACAAGAAAAGCCTGCTGCTCGCGGACCTGCTGCCAGGGCTGTCCGGTATCGACTGGGCGCGCCATCAGACGGTCAGTTCACTGGCGCTGGACAGCCGTGAGGTTGACCGCAATGGTCTGTGGCTGGCTCTGCAGGGCACCCGCGGGCATGCCTTGGAGCACTTTGCCGAGGCACGCGACCGGGGTGCGGCGGCGGTGATTGCCGAACCCACGGCACAATGGGACCGTGACCGCATCGCGCGGCTTTCCGCCGAGCTTCCGGTGATCGCGCTGCCCGGCTTGCGTCGCCATGCCGGCGAGATCGCCGCACGCTTTTTCGGACAGGCGGCACACGCGATGCGTGTGATCGGTGTCACCGGTACCAATGGCAAGACCAGCGTCGCGCACTTCCTCGCCCAGGCCTTGTCGACACGCGTGTCTACCGCGGTACTTGGCACGGTCGGCAATGGTTTTCCCGGCGATCTGCAGCCCTCGACCCACACCACGCTGGACGCCGTCAATCTGCACGCAATGCTGAGCGGCCTGTTTGCGCACGGCGCACGCGCGGTGGCGATGGAGGTATCGTCGCATGCGCTGCACCAGGATCGGGTTGCCGGTGTGCCGTTTCACACGGCAGTGTTCACCAATCTCACCCGTGACCACCAGGACTATCACGGTGACATGCAGTCCTATGCAGATGCCAAGGCGCGCCTGTTTCGCGGCGCCGGTCTGAGCCTGGCGGTGATCAACGTCGACGACGAGACGGGTGCAAGGCTCGCTGCAGAGGTGCGTCCGCGCACCTATACCGTGGCAGTGGGAAGCGGCAGCCGGCTGACGGCGCTCGGTGACCGTTATCTGCGCCTGCGTGAGGTCGAGACCCGCGCCGATGGTCTGCGTGTGCGCTTCGATTCGAGCTGGGGCACGGGCGAACTGCAGAGTCATCTGCTGGGTCGTTTCAATGCCGAGAACCTGGTGTTGTCGCTGGCGGTACTGCTCGCCTGGGACATGCCGATTGGCAGTGCAATCGCGGCCCTCGAACAGGTACGTCCGGTGGCGGGCCGCATGATGGTATTCCTTGCGCCTCACCAGCCGCGCGTGGTGGTCGACTATGCACACACGCCGGATGCGCTGGAGAAGGTGCTCGGCAGCCTGCGTGAACACGCGAGCGGTCGCCTGGTGTGTGTGTTCGGGTGTGGGGGCGACCGCGATCGCGGCAAGCGTGCGCAGATGGGTGCAGTTGCGCAGCGGCTGGCTGATCGCGTGGTGATTACCGATGACAATCCGCGCTCCGAGGATCCGCAGCAGATCGTCGAGGACATCCTCGGTGGGATGAGCGACCACCAGAACGTGCACATCGAGCATGACCGTGCCAAGGCAATCCGGGTCAGTATCGCGGCGGCGGCGGCGAATGACCTGGTGCTGGTTGCGGGCAAGGGGCACGAAGACTACCAGGAGAGCAGGGGACGGCGTCTGCCGTTCAGTGATATCGCACAGGTCCAGGCAACGCTCCACGGGGGTGCGGAATGAGTGCCATGCACCTGTCCGAACTCGCGTCGATGGTCGACGGCCAACTGGTGGGCGGCGATCATTTTTTTGACGGCGTCAGCACCGATACCCGCAGTCTGCAGCAGGGCCAGCTGTTCGTTGCGCTGCGCGGTCCGAACTTCGACGGACACGACTACCTGGCGGCCGCTCAGTCGCGTGGCGCCGCCGGCGCGCTGGTGGAACGCAGGGGTGATACGCCACTGTCGACCGTCGAGGTGGCGGACGGCCTGCTCGCGCTGGGGCGTCTCGGCCAGCAGTGGCGGCAGCGTTGCCCGGCGCGCGTGATTGCGATTACCGGCAGCAACGGCAAGACCACACTGAAGGAAATGATCGCCGCCATCCTGGCGCGGCAGGGTGATGTGTTGGCGACGCGTGGCAATCTGAACAACGCGATCGGCGTGCCGCTGACGCTCTGCCGCTTGCGCAAGGAGCCGTTCGGCGTCATCGAGCTGGGTGCCAATCACCCTGGTGAGATCCACTACCTGAGCGGCCTGGTGAAACCGGATGTCGCGGTGTTGAACAATGCGGGCAGGGCGCACCTGGAAGGCTTCGGCAGTCTCGAGGGTGTGGCGCGGGCCAAGGCCGAGATCATCGATGGACTGGGCCCGGACGGTTTCTTCGTGTTCAACGCCGACGACCGCTTCGCCGGCCTTTGGCGTGAGATCGCACAAGGCCACCGGCAGCGTACCTTCGGTGTTGTGCAGGCGGCGGATGTCAGCAGTCCCGCCGGGGCCTATTCCATCGTCTGGGGTGACGCGGGTTTCCAGGCGCATTTCCCGGTGCGCTGCGAGCAGGGTGAGATCGACGTGCGCCTGCGGCTCACCGGTGAGCACAATCGCATGAATGCACTGTCTTTGTTCTCTGTCAGCCTGGCGCTCGGCGCCGGTCTGGAGGATGCCGGACAA
>JAGRHB010000083.1:0-3401 GCA_020445245.1 Gammaproteobacteria bacterium | reverse complement strand
GCATGGACGAAGTGGTGAACCGTCTGCACCGCGCGGAGGTTGCATGCTGATCCAGCTTGCCGATTACCTGTCGCAATTCGATGCCGGGTTCCTGGTGTTCCGTTACATCACGCTGCGCACCATCCTGGCAGTGCTCACCGCACTGATCATCTCATTCATGGTCGGTCCGGCGATGATCCGCCGCCTCAGCCGCTACAAGATTGGCCAGACTGTGCGTAATGACGGGCCGCAGACCCATTTGTCGAAGTCCGGGACGCCGACGATGGGTGGTGCGCTGATCCTGGTCGCCGTCGCGGTGGCCACCCTGTTGTGGGCAGATCTGGGCAACCGTTATGTATGGATCGTTCTGTTGACCACGCTGGCATTCGGTGCCATCGGAATGTGGGACGACTATCGCAAGCTGGTGCTGAAGGATTCTCGCGGCCTCGCTGCACGCTGGAAATACCTGTGGCAGTCGCTGTTCGGTTTTGCCGCCGCGGTGGCCCTGTATTCCGGCGCCACACTGCCGGTGGAGACACAGCTGCTGTTCCCGTTCATGAAGGACCTGGTGCTGGAACTCGGTCCGTTCTTCATCCTGTTTGGTTACCTGGTCATCGTCGGTTCGTCCAATGCGGTCAACCTGACCGATGGTCTGGACGGCCTGGCTATCCTGCCGACGGTGCTGGTGTCCGGCGCGCTGGGTGTATTCGCCTATGCCTCGGGACATGTGCAGATCGCCGGGTACCTGTTGATTCCGCACCTGCCGGGCGTCGGTGAACTGGCCGTGCTGTGCGGCGCCCTGGTGGGTGCGGGTCTTGGCTTCCTCTGGTTCAACGCTTACCCGGCGCAGGTGTTCATGGGCGATGTCGGAGCACTTGCACTGGGTGCGGCGCTTGGCACGCTGGCGGTTGCAGTTCGCCAGGAGATCGCACTGTTCATCATGGGTGGCGTGTTCGTCGTCGAGACGGTCTCGGTGATGCTGCAAGTCGCCTCGTTCAAACTGACCGGGCGGCGCATCTTCCGCATGGCGCCTCTGCATCATCATTTTGAATTGAAAGGCTGGCCGGAGCCGCGCGTCATCGTGCGCTTCTGGATTATCACCGTCATCCTCGTGCTGGTCGGTCTGGCCAGTCTGAAGATCCGCTGAGGCAAGGCGATGACGCAAGCAATGGCACAGGACAAAATGACCGCCAGGACCCTTATCGTGGGTCTGGGTGTAACCGGTCTGTCGTGCGCCCGCTTTCTTGCTGCCCAGGGGGTGCCGGTGGCCGTGGCCGACAGCCGCACCGAGCCACCGGGGCTTGCCGCGCTGAATGCCGAGTACCCTGACATTGCGGTGTTCCTCGGCCCATTCGATGATCAGCTGTTCGACAGTGTCGAGCGTCTGGTGGTGAGTCCGGGCGTCCCGGTTTCGACGCCGCAGATCGCCGCCGCACAGCACCGCGGCGTACCGGTGGTCGGTGATATCGAGTTGTTCGCGCGGGTTGCCACGGCGCCGGTCGTCGCGATCACTGGCTCCAACGGCAAGAGCACAGTGACCACGTTGTTGGGAGAGATGGCCAAGGCGAGTGGGGTCAGGGTCGCCGTCGGTGGCAACCTCGGCACTCCGGCGCTCGATCTGCTCGACCCGGATATCGAACTCTATGTTCTCGAGCTGTCGAGTTTCCAGCTGGAGACCACCGAGTCGCTGCAGGCCGCTGTCGCGACGGTGCTCAATGTCAGCCCCGATCACATGGATCGTTATCCCGACATCGATGCCTATGCGGCTGCCAAGGCACGGGTGATGCGCGGTGCCGGCGTTGGTGTACTAAACGCCGATGACCCGGTGGTGGCTGCAATGCTGGGCGCCGACGATGTCTGGTACTTCACCCTCGGCGAATCGCAGGACGTCAAGATGTTCGGGGTGTGCTCGATCGATGGACAGGATTATCTGTGTCGGGGTGAGCAGCCGCTGCTGGCAGCCGAGGACCTGAAGATCCCCGGCATGCACAACCGTGCCAACGCGCTGGCGGCACTGGCGATGGGCGCCGCACTTGGGTTCGATCTGTCGGCCATGCTCGAGGTCCTGCGTGCCTTCCCCGGGTTGCCGCACCGCACCCAGTTCGTCGCCGAGATCAAGGGCGTCTGCTGGTACAACGACAGCAAGGGCACCAATCTCGGCGCATCGATAGCCGCTTTGCATGGACTGCACCGTGGCGATGCCTCGCGCACCGTGCTGATCGCCGGCGGTGACTGCAAGGGCGCCGACTTCTCGGCCTTCACCTCGGTGCTCCAGTCCTGCGCACGCGGCGTGGTGCTGATCGGCCGTGACGCGGAGCGCATCGCCGCGGCGGTGCCTGAGTCGGTGCCGAGCGTTCGCGCAAGGACCATGGACGACGCCGTGGCCCGGGCCGCCGCGATGGCACTGCCGGGTGACCGGGTACTGTTGTCGCCGGCCTGCGCCAGCTTCGACATGTTCACCAACTACGCACAGCGCGGCGAGCGTTTCGTGCAGGCGGTGAGGAGGCTTGCCGCATGACGACAATGGCTCACCGGCGCGGTATGCAGGAAATTCGAATGCCAGGCGTGGACGGCGTGTTGCTGGCAGCTGTCATGGTTCTCGTCGGTCTTGGTATCGTCATGGTGGCGTCGGCGTCGATGCACCTGAGCAGCCACGACGGCGATGCACTGCGTTTCGTGGACCGTCACCTGCTCGCCCTGGCACTGGGCGCGGGTGCCGGCTGGCTTGCCTACCGTATGCCGATGGGTTGGTGGCGCCAATGGAGCACGATCCTGTATTTCCTCGGCCTGGCCCTGTTGCTGCTGGTGTTCGTCCCGGGCCTGGGTCGCGAGGCCAATGGTGCGTTGCGCTGGGTCGCGGCCGGCCCGCTCAGTCTGCAGACCTCCGAGTTCATGAAGGTGTTCGTCGTGCTGTACATGAGCGGCTACCTGGTGCGTCGTCAGTTTGAAGTGGCCAGCTCACTGTGGGGCTTCGTCAAGCCGATCTTCCTGCTGGTCATCGCCTGTTCACTGCTGATGCTGCAACCCGATTTCGGCACCACGGCGGTGTTGCTTATGACGGCTTTCGGCATGCTGTTTCTCGGTGGCGCGCCTTTGTGGCAGTTTGCGGCACTGCTGTCGCTGGCAGTGGGCGCACTGATGACACTGGTGTGGATCTCGCCGTATCGCCTGGAACGTGTCACCACGTTCCTCAATCCCTGGGAGCATGCCCAGGACTCTGGCTATCAGCTGGCGCAGGCGCTGATCGCGTTTGGCCGGGGTGAATGGGTCGGCGTCGGCCTGGGCAATGGCATCCAGAAACAGTTCTACCTGCCCGAGGCGCACACCGACTTCGTGATGGCGGTCATCGGCGAGGAGTTCGGCCTGCTCGGCACCCTGGTCGTGATCGGCATGTTCTGCCTGATCGTTTGGCGCAGCTACGC
>JAGRHB010000082.1 GCA_020445245.1 Gammaproteobacteria bacterium | reverse complement strand
GCACGAGAAGTAACCGCTGGAGATGAACAGCAGCTTGCCCTCTTTACGCGCCAGTTCTACGGCCGCTGGTCCCCAGTCCTGCCACGCAACGGGGTCATTGCCGTGCATCGCCAGGTAAGGCGATGGGTGATCACGCAGCTGGTTCTCCAGCGCCAGGGCCGGCGCCGCTGCAAGAAACAGGACCAACAGCCGGAGGGATTTGATCATCGGCCTGTCGCTGCCCCTCAGTTGTCGATCTGCTCCAGGATATTGCGCGCCACCGCCTTCTGGCTGGCGCTGCCTTCGCTGAGGACCTCGTACAACAGCCCCCGCGCCTGGCTCTCGGCGCCGGTGGCACGCAGCGCAGCAACCTGCTGCAGTTTGGCATCGGCCAACGCCTCGGTCGCACTGCGCGCCGGGAAGTCTTCTTCGTCCAGCATGTTCGCAGCGTCTTCAGCGCTCCATTTGGCAGGCGCCTCCTCGGCGATGTTGATGTCCGCGGCATCGTCGTACTCGGTCTGATCGTCTGGCGATGGGTCAGAGACCTCGTCGTTCTCACCTGCTGCCTTGTCGAGTGCCTCGAACTCCGCCTCGATACGGTCAAACTCGTCTTCCATCTCGTGATCGTCTAGCGGCACGAATTCACCGTCCTGGACAGCACCGGTCTCTCCACCGGCCGCCGATGCCGCAGCGGCAACAGGCTTCGCCAGGTCTTTCCCGGCAGACGGCCCGGCGGCCGGTCCGTCTTCGTCGCCATCCTCGTCGTCCGCCTTTTTGCGCTGCCGGTCACGCATCAGCAGACGCGAAAACAGCAACCCGATCTCGAACAGCACCCACATCGGCAATGCCAGCAGCGTCTGCGAGATCACGTCCGGCGGGGTCAGCAGCATTCCGATGACGAAGGCGCCAACAATGACGTAGGGACGCTTGCCCGCCAGATTCTCCGGCGTGGTCGCGCCCGCCAGCACCAGCACGATCGTGGCGATCGGCACCTCGAACGCCAGGCCGAAGGCGAAGAACAGCGTCAACACGAAATCGAGGTAGTGGGTGATGTCGGTCATCACCGCCACACCTTCCGGCGCCACCCCGGTCAGGAAGGCGAAAACCAGCGGGAAGACCACCAGATACGCAAACACCGCCCCGAGGTAGAACAGCACCACGCTGGAAGCCAGCAACGGGATGGCGAGTCGCTTTTCGTGGTTGTAGAGGCCGGGCGCAATGAACCCCCAGAACTGGTGCAACAGGTACGGCATGGCGACGAACACCGCAGTCACCAGCGCCAGCTTGAAGGGCGTGAGAAAAGGCGAGGCCACCTGGGTGGCGATCATGCTGGTGCCTGCAGGCATCACCGCCATCAGCGGCTTGGCGATGAACACATAGATGTCGTTGCCGAACGGGAACAGTGCGAGAAAGATGATGAACACCGCCAGCACCATGCGCATCAGGCGGTCGCGCAGTTCGATCAGGTGACCGATGAACGGCTGCTCCGGCAGCGTCGAGTTTTCACTCATTTTGGTCTTCTGCGGCGGGTGCTTTCTTCTTTTTTACGTCGAGGGCCGACTCGGTATCGGTCTTGATCTGCTGCAGACCCTTTTTCGTATCATCGACGAATTCGTGCAGCGGATTGATCTGCTTTTGCTTCTCGAGGATCTCGCGCAGCTCATCCGCCTTGATCTCACGATCGATGTCGTCTTTCACCGAGTTGATGAAGCGCCGACCCCGACCCAGCCACATGCCGGCGCTGCGCGCGAGCTTGGGCAACCGCTCGGGGCCCACGACCAGCAGCGCCACCACGGCGATCAGGACCAGCTCGAAAAAACCGACGTCGAACATCGTTGCGGACCGCGGATGAAACGCTTACTGCTTGTCCTTCTCGCGAGTGGCCTCGCCGTTGATGACCTTCTCATCGGCCTTCTCAAGCTTCTCGGGCTCGTTGTCAGTTTTCTTCTCTTCGTCGCCCATCGCCTTCTTGAAGCCCTTGACCGCATTGCCAAGGTCACCGCCGAGGTTGCGCAGACGCTTGGTCCCGAACAGCAGCAGCACGATCACGAGAACAATCAACAGCTGCCAGATACTGATTCCACCAAAACCCATTTCTCATCTCCGGTAGCGACCTGCGCCGGCGCGGCGCGGGTCAGAAAATCTGGACCGGGATCATACCCCAAGCCCGCGTCAATCGCCGCGCCCGGCCTTCTCTTCGAGTCCCGACAGGCCAAAACGTCGCTCGAGTTCACACATCACATCGTCCGGGCGCAGCCCCTGGTGGGCCAGCAGGACCATGCAGTGGAACCACAGATCGGCCGTTTCGTACACGATCTTCTCGCGATTCCCATCTTTTGCCGCCATCACCGTCTCGGTTGCCTCTTCACCGATCTTCTTCAGAATCGCGTCGAGACCCTTGTGATACAGCTTGGCCACGTAGGACTCGGTCGGGTCCGCCTGTTTGCGCTGCTCGAGCACATCGGCCAGTTGATTCAGAGTGTCACTCATCGCCGTTCACATCCTGACCTCTACGCCCTGCTCCGCCATGAAGCGCTTGGCGTCACCGATACTGTACTCGGCGAAATGGAAGATCGAGGCCGCCAGCACGGCGTCCGCACCGCCCTGTTTGACCCCGTCCACGAGGTGCTGCAGGTTGCCGACACCACCGGATGCGATCACCGGGACCGGGACCGCCGCCGCGACTGCGTGCGTCAGCTCATTGTCGAAGCCGATCTTGGTGCCGTCGCGATCCATGCTGGTCAGCAGAATCTCACCGGCACCGTAATCCGCCATCCTGCATGCCCAGCCGACGGCATCGATCCCCGTGGGCTTGCGCCCGCCATGGGTAAAGATCTCCCAGTGGTCGTCAACCCGTTTTGCGTCGATCGCAACCACGATGCACTGCGAGCCGAAGCGGTCCGTCACTTCCTTCACAAACTCGGGATTGAATACCGCCGCCGAGTTGATCGCGACCTTGTCGGCACCGGCATTGAGCATACGCAACACGTCCTCGGCCTTGCGGATGCCACCGCCGACGGTCAGCGGAATGAAAACCTCGGAGGCGACCTGCTCGACGACGTGCACCATGGTCTCGCGCTCGTGGGCGGTCGCGGTGATATCGAGGAACGTGATCTCGTCGGCGCCTTCCTCGTTATAGCGCCGCGCCACTTCCACCGGATCACCGGCGTCGCGGATATCGACGAACTTGACGCCCTTGACCACGCGGCCGGCGTCGACGTCGAGACAGGGGATGATGCGTTTGGCTAGACCCATGATGTTGTGTTCGCGGCAACGGCCCCGCTCAACGCGCACTCAGCTGGTCTGCCAGACGCTGGCCTTCCGCCAGGTCCAGCGTGCCTTCGTAGATAGCACGACCGGTGATCGCACCGATGATGTTCTCGGTTGGCGCCTCGCACAAAGCGCGTACGTCGTCGATGCTGGTGATGCCGCCGGAGGCGATCACCGGAATGCGCACGGCGTTGGCCAGCCTCGCGGTTGCCTCGACATTCACACCATTCATCATGCCGTCGCGGCTGATGTCGGTGTAGACAATGGCATCCACGCCGTCATGTTCGAAATGCTGCGCCATATCGATCACGTCATGGCGTGACAGCTTCGACCAGCCCTCGACCGCAACCTTGCCATCCTTTGCATCCAGACCGACGATGATGTGTCCGGGAAACTGCAGGCAGATCTCCGAAACGAAGTGCGGCTCGCGCACCGCCTTGGTGCCGAGGATACACCACTGCACACCGGCTTCGAGGTAGGCCTCGACGGTCTCGGCATCGCGGATGCCGCCGCCAACCTGAATCGGCAGCTCAGGAAAGGCCTCGGCAATACGCCGCACCGGCTCTGCGTTGACCGGGCGCCCGGCAAAGGCGCCATTGAGGTCCACCATGTGCAGGCGACGCGCACCGGCGTCCACCCAGCGCCTCGCCACCTCCAGTGGGTCGTCGGAGAACACCGTATCGTCCTCCATGACACCCTGGCGCAAGCGCACGCACTTGCCGTCTTTGAGGTCGATAGCTGGGATCAGGATCATAGTTAATGTCTCTCGCGGCAATACCGTCGACGACGCGCAGTTGCCGGCTTGATGGCCTTCGGCGGTCGGCTTTTTTCAAACGTTCCAGTTGACGAAATTTCTCAGCAGCTGCAATCCTGTGGCGGCGCTCTTCTCCGGGTGGAACTGCGTTGCGAACAGGTTATCGCGCGCAACCGCCGAGGTAAATCGCACGCCATAGTCGGTAGTCGCCGCGATCAGCGAGACATCCTCGGGCACCACGCGGTAGCTGTGGACGAAATAGAAACGGCTTTCGTCCTCGATGCCTTCCCATAGCGGGTGCGGCATCGTCTGGTGCACCTTGCTCCAGCCCATGTGCGGGATTTTCAGCGGCAGGCCATTGTCACCCATCGCCCGTCCGTCAAAGCGTTTGACCTCGCCGTCGAACAGGCCGAGCAGGCCGGTGCCGCCGTTTTCCTCGGAATGCCGCATCAACACCTGCAGGCCCATGCAGATGCCGAGAAACGGTTTGTCCGCCGCGGCCCGCAGCACGGCCTGGTTCAGGTGATGTTCGCGAATCGCCAGCATGCAGTCGCGTGCCGCGCCCTGGCCGGGGAAAACCACGCGGTCTGCGGCGTCGATCAAGCGGGGATCGTCGGTCACCTGCACCTTGGCATCCCCAGCGACATATTCGACCGCCTTGGACACCGAGCGCAGATTCCCCATGCCGTAGTCGATGACGGCGATCTTCTGTGCCACGTACGCGCCCTCTACAGGCTGCCTTTGGTTGAGGGAATCACGTCGCCCAGGCGCTGATCAGGCTCGATGGCCATGCGCAGCGCGCGGCCGAACGCCTTGAACACCGTTTCTGCCTGGTGGTGTGCATTGCTGCCCCGCAGGTTGTCGACGTGCAACGTGACACCCGCGTGGTTGACGAAGCCCTGAAAGAATTCATGGAACAGGTCGACATCGAAGTCACCGATCATCCCGCGGGTGAAGGTGACGTCGAACACCAGCCCGGGCCGACCGGACAGATCCAGCACCACCCGCGACAGGGCCTCGTCCAGCGGCACATAGGCATGGCCATAACGGCGCACGCCCTTCTTGTCGCCAACGGCCTTGGCAAACGCCTGTCCCAGGGTAATACCCAGATCCTCGACGGTGTGGTGCGCATCGATGTGCAGATCACCCGTGGCGACGATATCCAGGTCTATCAGCCCGTGGCGTGCGATCTGCTCGAGCATGTGCTCGAGGAATGGCACGCCGGTATCCATGCGTGACGCACCGGTCCCGTCGAGGTCGACCGACACCTTGATCTGGGTCTCCAGGGTATTGCGTTCGATGCTGGCGCTGCGGCCCACGGTGGCTTCCTGTATCGGATGGTGATTTTCGCTGCGATTCTACGCCAATTTCCGTCATTCCGTGACAACCTGCCTGCAGCTCAGGCATCCAGCCAAAAGGTCACGGGACCGTCATTGACCAGGCACACCTGCATATCGGCGCCGAAGCGGCCGCCTGCCACCTGGCCAACACGACCCTCCGCCTGCCCCCGCAGGTAGTCGAACAGATGTGCACCGTGGGCGGGCTCCGCGGCACTGGAAAAACCCGGACGCCTCCCCTTGCGGGTGTCCGCCGCGAGCGTGAATTGCGGCACCAGCATCAGACCACCGCCGATGTCGAGCAGGCTCAGGTTCATCTTGCCCGCCTCGTCGGCGAACACACGGTAGTTGAGCAGGCGCTCCAGCAGCCGGTCGGCCCGCGGTTCGGTGTCGCCCTTCTGCACCCCGACCAGGACCAGCAGGCCGTCGCCGATCCTACCGATACATTCGCCATCGACCATCACCTCGGCCCGTGTCACGCGCTGCAGCAACCCGATCAAATCCGTCTCCGAAACCAGCGTTCGATTCAAGAATAATCGCACGACCCGGCTCAAGGAATGCCACCCGATTACCGATGAACAGGTTACTATGCCCCTGATTCAAATGAAGGGTCTGTCCCGGGGGCGACGGAATGCAGATCGATGCAAGCTGATACCAAGAAACTACTGCTGGACTGGCAAGACGAGGTCGCCAAGAGCCTCGTGGAAGGATTTCGCCAGCTGTTTGAATGCTCCAGCGAGGTCCTGCTGGAGTTCGCCGATGCCGCGGAGAACAACCGCCTGCAGCGCCTGTTCTTCGATGCTCAACGTGAGTTTTATCTCAAGGAAGAGACCATCATCGGCGAGTTCGACCACAGCCTGCGCGAAAGCCTGCAGACCTTCACCAATACACCTGGCGGAAGCGCCAAGCCGGGCGCCGAGACACTGAGCCTGGTGGAGGTGGAAGATTACGAACGCTCACTGGCACTCGAAACCATCGCCAAGCGAGTGCTCAGCCGGCAGATGAACGAGCTGCATGCGTTGGCGCAGCGCCTTTCCGCGCTGCTCGGCGGTCGCCCGATTCTGGCCGAGCAGGTTCCGGCGAATCCACTCCAGATCATTCGCGTATTCGACCCGGCCAGCCGCAAGCTGGACGTCGAGAAAGAAGTGCGGCTGGTCTTCTATACCCTGTTTGACCGCTACGTCATGAGCCGGCTCGGCGATTCCTACGCCGACCTCAACCGCCGTCTGGTCGAACTGGGAATACTGCCCAACATCAAGTTCGACTATCAGCGATTTGGCGCGGCGAAACCGGGCACGCGCGGTCGTCAGCCAGGCACGTCCGAAACCGCTGGCGGGGTGTCCGGTGAGGCGCAACACGACCTGGACGGTGGGCCGGATCTCGGCACCGCGGTACCACAGCGTCTGCGCCCGGCAACACCGACCTCGGCGGAGACGCTGGCGGAGATCAGCTCGCTGCTGATGGCCAAGCGCAAGAAGCAGCTCCACGAGGCCCTGCAGACCTCGGTGCCGATCACCCCGAGCGCCGCCAACGTGCGCGAGGCGATTGGCGACGTGCGCGTCTTGCAGGAGGCGCCGCACCCGGTGCCGATCCCCAGCGGGCCGATCGGCTCCAAGGTGGCAATCGATGCCGCGCTGCTGCTGAAGGTCAAGAAGGCGCTGGAGAAACAGCGACTGATCATCAAGAGTCTGGTCGGCAAAGACCGCCTGGACCGCAAGGAAGAAGACGTCATCGATATCGTCGGCATGCTGTTCGAGGCGATGCTGAACGAAAAACTGCTGCCCAACGCAGTCAAGACCCTGCTCAGCCACCTGCATACCCGGTACCTGAAGATCGCGGTGCAGAGCGTAGACTTTCTCGACAATACCGCGCACCCGGCGCGCCGCCTGTTCGAACGGATGCTGGATGCCGGTATCCGCTGGGTACGCGAAGACAATCTGCGGGCCGGCATCTACCCGCAACTGCAGCGGATCGTGACGCAGATACTCAAACACGAAACGCTGGAGGACAGTTTCTTCGGCGAAAAGATCACTGAACTGGACAAGGCGGAGCAAAAGCTCGAACAGCAGTCGTCGGCAGCCGAGGAACGCACCCTCGAGGCCGAGCGAGGCAGGGCTCGCCTCGAGCAGGCCAAGGCAATCGTGAAGACGACCATCGACGACATCGGCGGTGATTCCGAGGTCGCGCCGATCGTGGTCACCTTCCTGTCGACGACCTTTGCCGACTACCTCACCCTGCTGTTGCTGCGCAGTGACCTCGATACCGAATCACAGGCCTGGGGCAACGCTTACAGCGTCGGCGAATCGCTGGTGGCGGCTGCG
>JAGRHB010000081.1 GCA_020445245.1 Gammaproteobacteria bacterium | reverse complement strand
GCATGCCGATCACATCGATCACGTCCTGGTCGACCTGATTGAGGCGCTTGGACGGTGCGTCGTTCGACCCCATGTCGAGCTGCCGCCCGAGGTTATACAGCATCTCCGTCTGCAACTGCCGGACCTCTGCCCGGCTCACCGGCGCCTCGACCGAAAAATCCTGCTGCAGATAGTTCAGGGCATCGATGAGTTCGCTCGACCCGACCGCCGGCAGATGCCGCAGGTGGGCCGCGTCGCCCCCACCCGGCAGGCGGCCGGAATAAAGGTTGGCCGCGCCGTGGTCGCGCCGCATCGACAGCAACTGACCCAGCATACCCAGGACCTGTTCCTGGCTGACCTCATCACCCGGATGCGATGCCATGTCGCCACCGGCGGCGTGCGACACCGCGTCCGGGGATTCCTGGCGTGCACGCTGCACCGAGGGCGCGACCGGATTGCGCCGTACGCGCTGGACGATCTTTGGCAGCACACCGCCATCGACCAGCACGTCGTTGAGATCGTCATACAGGCCGCCGATGTAACCCATGACATAACGGTCGAACAGCTTGAACACGACCAGACGCACACCGAGATCACCAGACCACTGATGCATGGCGGCGCGGAACCCCTCGGCAAGGTTGAACGGGCCGACCGGATTCTGCCGCACCGGCAGGTCGGTCAATCCGACCATCTGGGCGAAACGCATGTTCAATGCAAACAGTTCGCGGTGATAGCGGTTCTCGGCCTTGGACACCATGCCGTTTACCGCGAGGTTCTCTTCGAGCTCCTCGTCGTCGACCAGACTGAGTTCATCGTTGCCGGCAACCGGTTTCGCCTCATCGGCCGCCACGGGTTGCTGCCAGAACGCATCGTAGCGATCGAGCTGGTTGCGCAGAAATCCCTGTTCGATCGGTTCACGCAGCTTGCGCAGCTCGCGCATGGCATCGAAGTAACGTGTCTGCAACACGTCGCTGGCCGACTTGTCCGCGAGCTGGTAAAGCTCGTCGTCGACGTGCTCGAACAGCTCCTGCATCAACCGCGGCAGGGTGTCCTTGAGGTGTACGCGGCACGAGGCAAGCAGCTCCTGCGCCCGGGTATCACTCACGCGTCGCCGGACACCGCCAAGGTTCTGTTCGAAAGAAATCACATTGTCACGAACCATCTGCAACCCCTGGACCGTACCGCTGTGCGGCCGACATCCCTGCTGACTCCATACTTCTGATAAAACTAAACGTGCCCTGTTGGGCCCGGCGTGACCCCGGTCACGCTTCGACAGGCGCCGCCTGCCACCCTTGCCGGCACAGCCGACACCGTCACACAAAGGCGGGATTCTGCCGCCTATCGGATCGCCGCCCGGATCGCCTCTCACTTGAGAATATTAGCGGCCATCGCCGACGATACATGACCGGAACCTGCGCGATTTGATGATAACTTATCAGTTTTCCGGGAACGTCGAGCAATTAATGCCTGATTCCGCACCGCCGAGCGATGTGCCCCTGGCATCGTGCAGCCAGTTCGATTTCCACCAGCGCCTGCCGGATATGACCGGCACTGCCCTGGTGGTGTTCACTTCCCCCGACTGCGGCAGTTGCCGCCACCTGCGCGGAGTCATGCAGCTTGTGCACAGGCTTGAGCCGACCTGGCACCTTCTGGAAATCGACGCACAACGCGAAAGCGGCCTGGCAAGCGAGTTTGAAGTCTTTCATTTACCTACACTTTTCCTGTTTTTCGACGGTCAGTTCCACTGCGAACTGCTGGCCGAGGCACGCCCACAGGCGATCGTCGAGGCGGTGCGTGCGGCGCTCAAGCAGCCCCCGTCCGAGGCGCCATGAACGACACCGTTGAGCTTTGGCTACCGCAGGTCACGCAGACCCCGTCACCAAATGCGGACGAACGACCGGCCGGTTGTGACGTCGACCTGCTGGTGATCCACAACATCAGCCTGCCGCCGGGCGATTTCGGGGGCCGTTATATCGATGACCTGTTCTGCAATTGCCTCGATCCTCGGGCACACCCCTATTTCGCCGATATCGCCCACCTCGAAGTCTCGTCCCACCTGCTGATCCGGCGCGACGGTACCGCAGTCCAGTTCGTGCCGCTGAACCGGCGTGCTTGGCACGCCGGCCAGTCGGCCTTCGGCGGGCGTGAGCGCTGCAACGATTTTTCCGTCGGTATCGAACTCGAAGGCAGTGACAATACTGCGTTCACCGACGCCCAATACCACCGCTTGGCCGAAGTGACCGTCGCGATTCGTGCGCTGTTCCCGGCAATAACCGACCAGCGCATCGTTGGTCATTCGGATATCTCGCCTGGACGCAAGACCGATCCCGGGCCCTGTTTCGACTGGAAGCGATACCGCGAGCTGTTGACCGGGACGCGCACCGGCGATCGGCGTACCGGTGACAGTTGACGTAAAATCCGGGGGTCCAGCCATCTTGCGGGACAGTGCTGGACGACGACGAGGCCGAGACACAGATGACATTCCTGACCGTTCTGCTGGCGCTGTTCATCGAAAGGGTGATGCGGCAGCACCGCCCACAGCGACAACACCGCTGGTTCGACCGGTACTGCGAACGCCTGGTGACCTCGTCCACGGGCCAATGGCTGGTCAGCCGGCCCTGGGGTGGCGTGCTCGCCTTGCTACCGCCGTTGCTGCTGATCGGCTGGCTTCAGGCCTTTTTCTCGGAAATGGGGGGTCTGTTCGTCCTCGGCTTCGGCACCGTGGTGCTGCTGTACAGCCTTGGCCCCCGCGACCTGGGTGACGAGGCGCAGGCGTTCGTTGCCGCACGCGACCAGGGCGATGACGAGCACGCCAGTGCACTCGCACAGGCGTTCTGCCTCAGTGAGATCCCGGACACCGAGCCGCGTCGCTCGTTCGCCGTCGCGCGCGCCGTGGTCGTACTCGCGTCCAAGCGTCTGATCGGGCCCGTGTTCTGGTTCGTGGCCTTCGGTCCGGTGGGAGCGGCAGCGTTCCGCGTCATCCACCTGCTGGCCGAGCGCCTGCAGAGCGAGGAATGCCCACCGAGGATGAAACGCTACAGCGACGAAATGCGCCATATCGCAGACTGGGCACCTGCACGCATCACCGCGGCCGGTTACGCCATCGCCGGCAACTTCGATGCCGTTGCACATGCCTGGCGCACCTTCGATTACCTGCCCGATGACGGACCTCTGACCGAGGCGGAGCATCTGCTGGCACGGACCGGTCTGGCCGCGCTCGATACCTTTCCAGACGACGTAGAGGAATTAGACGATCTGGACCCGATGGTCCTCGACGCGGCGCTGGTCGCTCCCGTAGTCGAAGATGCCCTGGCCCTGGTCTGGCGCAGCCTGGCGATGTGGCTCACTGTGGTCGCCGGCGGCAGTCTTGTCGCCGCACTGGCTTGACGGCAGCGCTGGCTGCCGCATTGGGCGCGCTGCTGTGCGCCGGCGCCGCGGTTGCGGCCACCGAAGCCATCGATGATCTCGGTCGGCGGATCACCCTGGCACGACCAGCTCAACGCATCGTCGCGTTGTCCCCGCATGCGACCGAACTGGTAATCGCCGCTGGCGCATCTGATCGCCTGGTCGGAATCACGGCCGCCTCCGACACACCAGAAAGACTGGCCGCGGTGCCACGCATCGGCGGACCCGGCGCCCTCGACCGCGAGCGCGTGTTGCAGCTGCAGCCGGACCTCGCCGTGGGCTGGCATTCAGGCAACCGTGCGCAGGATCTGGACTGGCTGGACCGCACTGGCATCGCGCTGTTTCGCAGCGAGCCGACAGACCTGGCGGATATCGCCGCCACGATCAGGGCACTCGGTCGACTTGCCGGCACTAAGGCGGTCGCCGACCCCGCCGCAGATGCATTTGTCCTGGGATTACGCACACCCTGCGCCAAGTACCCACCACGACCCGCCTATGTCGTGGTGTGGGAACGGCCGCCGATGGCCATCGGCGGCCGCCACTGGATCAACGACGCGCTGCGCGCGGCGGGCTTCCAGAATCAATTTGCCGCTCATGACGCCGGTGCATTTGCGATCGCGCCCGAGGCGATACTGGCTGCTGCCGGCGGCGCCCAGCGTATATCGCTGATGCCAGGTCTCACCGGCCGTGCCGCCGAGATCGCCGACCTGCTGTCCCGACCAGGACCACAACTGCCACGCGCGGTGCAGCTGCTGTGCGAACTGCGCACGGCACCGTGGCGCGAGCGCTGACTGCGCGGCCACCGCAGTCATCCACTGGGTAATTATCCTGGCAAAAATATCAATGCTTCGTGAAACTCATGCGCATTAGCATTTGTCTACATGCTTATATATTTCCAACGGAGCAGTAACATGTTTGGAAGAATCACGCTATTGATTGCGGCGCTTTCGGCCGCAACGCTGGCAAACGCCGACGACATCTCGCTCGAGCCATGCGCCAACGGCGGTGTGTCGAGCAGCGGCAGATTTCCCAGTGAACTGATGGAGCAACGGTTCTACACGCAGCTGAACTGGCGGTCTTTTGCGCCTTATTACCTGTTCGCGGTATCGGCCAGCTATATCGAGTCACCGTTTGCCGACGTCGACCCTTCCCGGGCAGCGCTTCGGTAGGCCTGTCGCCGGGAACGGCCACGCACCGGACCCGGTTGGCCAGCCGGATCGAAGAGAGGGCTCGGCACCTGCGGGGCAGACCCGAAATCGCCGATATCGATGCACGACTCGTCCGGCCACAGGGGACCGTCCACCCT
Source organism: Gammaproteobacteria bacterium (assembly GCA_020445245.1). The sequence goes on along the minus strand of JAGRHB010000081.1, from coordinate 3,013 downwards.
GGCCGATCAGGCGTCGGGCGGCATGGCCACCAGAGTATCGGGAACCAGGGTGTGCAGGTGATCCGCGAGCACCTGGCTTGCCCGCGGGTCGCCGTGGATCAGACGGATCTGCCGAGGCAGGCGCTGCATGTTGCGCACGAACCCGATCAGCCCGTGCTGGTCGGCGTGTGCCGAATAACCGGAAATACTGTGCACACGAGCGCGGATATCGAAACGCTCGCCGTCGAGTTCGACATAGCCCCCTCGCGGACCGTATTGCTGGATATCGCGACCGGGCGTGCCGAGTGCCTGGTAACCCACGAACAGGATATCGTGCTTCGGGTCACCCAGCATGGCCTTCAGATAGTTGACCACGCGCCCCCCGGAACACATGCCGCCGGCTGCAATCACCACCGCCGGACGCCCGGTCTTGGCCAGGTACTGCACCGCGCGCAGATGATCGTCGTGGCTGTCGATCGTCGTCAGCTGTTCGAAATCGAGCGGGTGGCGACCGGCCGCGACGCGCGCCCTCGCCTCGTCGTCCCAATACGGGCGCAATTCGCGATAAAGATCGGTGAATGTCGCGGCCATCGGTGAATCGAGCACGATCTCGACGTCGCCCCACGGCAGCTTCGATGCGGCATTTCCGCCACGGTTGCGGTGCAGGATATCCTCGAGTTCATACAGCAGTTCCTGGGTGCGACCGATGCTGAATGCCGGGATCAACACGGTGCCACGATCCTCCAGGGCGTGCCGGATCACGTCTTCCAGCGCCTGCTGGCGGGCGGCACGGCCCTCGTGCTTGCGATCGCCGTAGGTGCTCTCAAGCACCAACACGTCGCAACCTTCCGGTTGATCCGGCGGATGCAGCAACGGGGTATCGGCGTCACCCAGGTCCCCGGAGAAGATCACGTGTTGCACATCGGAGCCGACACCACAGCGACAGTCGACCCAGGCCGATCCGAGGATGTGACCGGCGCGCCTGAACTGCACCGCCAACGGCGTACTACCCTGCACATCAATTGGCTGCCACTGGCCAAACGGTACGCCACGGATCATCTTCTTCAGGCCTTGAATCACCCGCTCGATGAGGTCGCGGTTGCGCGTCACTCCAACTTTTAACGCATCTTCCAACACCACCGGCAACAGCTTGGCCGATGGCAACGAGCAATAGATTGGGCCGCGAAATCCGGCAGCGATCAGATAAGGAATGCGCCCGACGTGATCGATGTGCACATGGGTCACGACCAATGCCCGGACGCGCTCGATCGGGAACTCGATCGCCAGATTGTCCGCGCCGGCGCCCCCGCCGGAGTTCTCCGCACCCTGGAACAGGCCGCAGTCGATCAGGATCGCGTCATCGTCACCGACACACAGCTCATGGCACGAACCGGTAACGCCACCGACGGCACCGTGGTGCAGGATCTCCGGGTAGGCCATCTTCCCCTCCATGTCGCGTGAGTCGGCCGGTTCGCGCGGTCGCGCTCAGGCGAACCGCCGGATCTCGCCGTCGCCCGCCACGTTGTCGACGCAGCGCCCGCACAGCTCCGGGTGGGCGGCGGTGCCGCCGACATCTTCGCGATGGTGCCAGCAACGCACGCATTTTTGATGCGTGCTGGCCCAGGCGGCGATCCGCAGCCCCTTCACCTCGGTGTCGACCGCCTCGGCCGGCGCCTGCGCCAGTGTGGCGACGCTGGCGTAAGAGGTGATCAACGCGAAACGCAGCTCACCGCCGAGCCTGCCCAACACGTCGGCGAGTGCCGGGTCGCAATACAGCTCCACCTCGGCATCGAGCGAAGACCCGATCACACCCTCCTTGCGCATCGTCTCCAGCTGTCTGGCCACCGCGTTCTTGACGCCAATCACCTGTGCCCAGGCTTCGGCGTCCAGCGCATCATGTTCGAGCGCGAACAGCTCGCCGTACCAGGTCTCCATGAACACCGACTCGGCACGCTCACCGGGCATAAAGCCCCAGATCTCGTCGGCGGTGAAACTGAGCACCGGTGCCATCCAGCGCACCATCGCCTCGACGATGTGGAACATCGCGGTCTGGCAGGAGCGGCGCGGCAAGCTGTCAGCCTGCGTGGTGTATTGACGATCCTTGATCACATCGAGATAGAAACCGCCCATGTCGGCGACGCAGAAATTGAGCAGCCTCTGGTAGATCAGGTGGAAGTTGTAGTCCTGATACGCCTGCATGATCTCCTGCTGCAGGCGGTACGCACGGCCGACTGCCCAGCGGTCCAGAGCGACCATGTCGCCAGCTTCGACCTTGTGCTGCGCCGGGTCGAAGCCTTCAAGATTGGCCAGCAGGAAGCGCGTGGTGTTGCGGATGCGCCGGTAGGCATCGGCGGTGCGCTTGAGGATCTCGTCGGACACCGACATCTCTGCACGGTAATCAGTTGCCGCGACCCAAAGACGGATGATGTCGGCCCCCAGGGTCTTCATCACCGACTGCGGCGACACCACGTTGCCGAGCGACTTGGACATCTTCTTGCCGTCTGCATCGACGGTGAATCCGTGCGTCAGTACACCTTTGTAAGGCGCATGGCCTGTCATCGCGACCGACGTCAGCAACGACGACTGGAACCAGCCGCGGTGTTGGTCCGAACCCTCAAGGTACAGGTCTGCGGGGCTGACCAGTTCGGCTCGCGGCTCGAGCACGCAGGCGTGTGTCACCCCGGAGTCGAACCACACATCGAGCGTGTCCGCGACCTTTTCGTAGTGCGCCGCATCGGCACCCAGCAGATCACCCGGCTCCAGGTCAAACCAGGCCTGGATGCCCGTACGCTCGACGCGCTGCGCGACCTGTTCGACCAGCGCCACGGTGTCCGGATGCAGTTCACCGGTCTCCCTGTGGACGAAGAACGCAATCGGCACACCCCAGGTGCGCTGGCGCGAGATACACCAGTCGGGGCGGTTTTCGATCATGCCCTCGATGCGCGCCTGGCCCCAATCGGGCGTCCAGTGCACATGCTCGATCTCGGCCATCGCGGTATCGCGCAAACCTTTCTGCTGCATCGAGATGAACCAC
>JAGRHB010000080.1 GCA_020445245.1 Gammaproteobacteria bacterium | reverse complement strand
CCTCCAGACGACGCGCCTCGACGACCGGGAAGATGTTGGACGGCATGATCACCTCACCGTCCTGCTCGATACGCACCAGGGCCTCGTAGTGGCAGATCTTGCCGCTCCCCAGGTCGACGATCGGCTGGTAATGCATCAGCAGGCCCTTGCCGTAGACCACAGCATCGTACACCGCCGTATTCACCCAACTGGAGAACAGACCCTCGGAATCGCGCGCCAGGGCCTCGGTGAACATCACCACATTGGCATGCCCCGGTCGCTTCGCCCGGTACATCGCCACATCGGCCTTCCACTGCAGGTTCTGCAGATCCTCGATATCGTCCACGCGTGCCGATGCCAGGCCTGCGCTGATACGCAGCGGCTCGCGGATCCCCAGCCGGCTGAAATCGTAGCCGACGATTTTTTCGTGACAGCGCTCTGCGATGCGCAGGGCCGAGGTCTCGTCACACTCCATCAGCACCACCGCGAACTCATCGCCGCCGATACGAAACAGTTCCTCGCCGCGGCGCAGTACCGAGGCAATGCGGCCCGCGATGACATTGAGCACCTGGTCGCCGACGCCGTGTCCGTAGGAATCATTGATCGCCTTGAAGTGATTGACGTCGAACAGCGCGAAACAGACGCCAATATCGCGTTCGCCCAACATCGCCGGCAGGTTCTTCATGAATTCGTCGAAGGCACGGCGGTTCTTCGCCCCGGTCAGCGCATCATGATGCGCCATGGTCCACAGCTCCTTGCTCTTCTCCTCCAGGCTGCTGTGGACGTCGATCAGGCGGTTCTGATACTCATTGAGCGAGGCACGGATCTTTTCCGTCTCGGCGATCGGCAGTACCCCGGCCAGATCGTCCAGCATCAACCCGCCAGGACTGCTCTTCAACCGGTCGATATGCGCGGAGATCGCGCGCAAGGGACGCACGATGAGGAACACCAGCGCCGGAAAAAGCAGCAGTGCGAAGATCCCCAGAATGACACTGAGGTTCGCAATTGCGCCGGACAGCAGTCCGGAAACCGCCTTGCTCATCGGATTCTCACGCACCGTGAACTGCGTCGCGGCCTGCAGCTCGGCCCAGGTCATCGTGGCCTTTCCTGCCGGTGCAAAGCCGATCGTCTGCGGATCGATATACCGGTAAACGCGATTCTCACGCAGCTGCTTCAGCAGACTGATGCGCAGACCGACATACCCGCGTGGCCGTGACTTTGCCTCGCCGGCGACCGCCGGTACGGCCCGGAATACCAGCAGCGCCGGCTCGGTGGTCGAATAGTCCACATAGGCGGGGGGTAGCGGCGTCCCGATCTGGCTCGGCAGCTCGTTGACATCGAGCTTGGCCAGCGCGACGCCGTCACGATCGTAAACCTCGGCGTCCGTCACATAGTCCGGCAACACGCTGTGGTTGAACATCCGGTAGCTGCGCCAGTAGGCGTAGTACCGTGGCACATCCAGCTGCTGGCTGACCTCCTCCCACTCGGCGAAACGGTCGGCCATCTCTTCCGACTCGCCAAGCATCCGATCCATGACCAGCCGCAGCTCTTCCCTGGCCGCTGCATGAGCAGTCGCTTCCACGTCCGCATGCACGCGCTGGAATTCGCGATACGTGAACAATCCGTAAGCCACGAATGCCACCACCACCAGGACAACCATGATCACCGCATAGCTGCTGATGGAAAGTCCACGCCGCGAATCAGCCATGGCTGCCCTCCGAAATCACCCTGAGCACCTCGTCCAGCAGATCAAACTCGTGTGCAAGGTCGAAAAAATGGTTTGCGCCAGCCACCGGCCGAACCGCCACACCTCCAGAGCGCAGGTTTTCGATCCACGCCTTGTCGATGCGCTCGTCCCGGTCGCCATAGATCACGGTCACCGGCACGGTGCTGCCGTTCAGCGCAAGCATCAGCCGGGCCTTGTCCCACGTCAGGTACGAAAGCAGGTTTGAAGGGGTGGTTACATAGGTCTTGCAGTAACTCAGCGAGTACGGGTACATCGCATCTGCCGCGCGCGCCTGGTCGGTGGCGGCCCGTGCACGCAGGAACCCAACCTCGTCTGGACCCTGTTCCTCCCCAAAGGAAGACAGGCTGACCAACACCGCCCGCGCGACCTCCAGGTCGCGGCCTCCATCGAGCATGGCAGTCAACTGCGCACCGCCCGCGCTGTGCCCGATCACCACCGGGGCCTTGCCTGCCCGTTCAGCCAGCCAGCGGACCCAGGAACGCAGTTCGGCCACGTCCTGTTCCATGGAATGCGTATGGATGGCCTCGCAGGCCACACTCTGGCGACGCCTGTTCATCCCCAGTGACAGCGTCGGCGCAAGCACGCTGAAACCCTCGCTGGCGAGGGCCTCGGAAAGCCGTCGGATCGTCGGGAATTCGCGCGTCGCCAGAAACCCGTGCAGCAGCAGCACCGCCGGCAGCTCGGACTCGCCCGGCCAATACTCGGCCTCGGCAACGATTCCCGGAGCCACTGTCAGTTCCATCCGTGCACTGCCTGCATGGACTGCCATTGGAACTGCCAGGACCAGCAGTCTAATGAACAGCGCAGTTACAGGCATCACCTCTCCCAAATAATCACAAATATCACGTAAGCCACTCAAACATAGCTTATTTGTGATTATTGAGCAGCATTTTTTTCGCGCACGGGATTCATGATGCCGCGACGCCGAAAAATGGTGAGGCTCGTCGGGGGTACCCAGGCATCGCCCGCCGGGAGACCCGGGGGGGTGGAGGTCAATGGCGTCGTGAAAGTGACGGGGACCACGTGGCACCCGTCGGCGGCACCTCAGTGCTTGTGTACGTCGTCGGCGGAATCGGAGGAATCCTGGCCCTGACTGAACAACAGGTAATCCTGGGTGGTGTTGTCGGCACGTTGGTAGCGATAGATATTTCCCCAGGGATCCAGCCAGGGCGTGGTGCCCGCAGGCGTGCTGGAGGGGTCACCCAGCTCGATCTGCCCCGCACGCAGGTACAGTCCGCGTTCGTCCTCATTGCCGCCATCGAGTGCGCCGAGATTACGATCCGCCGCCAGGTCGTCCAGGACCAGCTGCGCCTGACTTACGTCTTTCGCCGCGGTACCGAAACGTGCCTCGGTGACATAACCCTGGTAGACGGGGATCGCGATCGCCGAGATGATCGCCAGAATCGCCACCGCGATCATGATCTCGATAAGCGTAAGGCCAGCTTGTCGACTCAATGCAGCCACCTCAATGGATTCACACGAATGTCTGACTGAAACGTACCGCCGATCGGACCTCAGGGCCAGTGTGCGTACACCTGCCGATAGGCCGATGGCGTGTTCCCGACGCCAACTCGATCACAAAACCCCCACGAGTTGATTTAAAGGCATTCGCTCAGGCCCTGCCGGCGACACGTGAATGGCTCACCATCTCCTCACTCAGGCGGCTCTCGAGTATATCGGCAGGCAGCCCCTTGGCGAACAGGAAGCCCTGCAGATACGGCACGCCGGCCGCTCGCAGATAATCCGCCTGCGCATCGGTTTCGATGCCTTCTGCAACGATCTTGTACCCCGACTTGCGCGCGAGGCGGACCACCGCCTCGACAATCGCCTCGTCCGCTACGCTGTCAGGCAGATCCTTGACGAAAAGCCGGTCGATCTTGAGGCCATCCACCGGCAGCATCTTCAGGTACTTCAATGACGCGTAACCGGTGCCGAAGTCGTCGATCAGAATCTTTACTCCCAACTCGCGCAGTCGCTTGAGGCGTTCGACGCCTTCGTCGAACTGGCCGATCAACGCGGTCTCGGTGACCTCCAGCGTGAGGATACCAGGGGGAATTCCCGAGTCCTGGATCGCCTCGCGGACATGCTCGAGGATGTCATCGCTCGCAAGCTGTACGCTCGACACATTGACCGTCGCGGTTTCTAACGCGTAGCCCTTGCCCGACCAGCTGGCGAGCTGACGGCAGACCTCACGGATCGCCCAGTTGCCCATCTCACCAATCAAGCCGCTTTCCTCGGCAAGCTCGATAAACCCACCCGGCATGATCAACCCCACACCAGGGCGCTGCCATCGCATCAGTGCCTCGGCGGCATGCACCCGACCGGTAAGCGCATCCACCACCGGCTGGTAGTGCAACACCAGCTCACTGTTCACGACCGCGCCCTTGAGCGCCTGTTCGATCTCAAGCTTTCCGGTCAGTTTCGCTCGCATCCCGGACGAGAAGAACAACAGCCCACCCCGCCGCGACGATTTCGCCGCATAGGCAGCCGCGTCTAGAGCCTGCGTCAACTCTCCGAAATTCGTGCCATCACGCGGGTACAGCGCGGCCCCCTGGGTAGCACTCAGCCGGACATCCCGCATACCAAGGTCTAGAGGGCGGTCCAGTTCCCTGCCCAGCCTCTCGCCAAGCCGGGCAAGCCTTTCTGCTGTCGCCTGATGATCGCTGCCCCGCAGCATAAGCACGTACTGGTCACCGGCGAACCGCGCCAGCACGCAATCCGGCGGCAGCACTGCCAGCAGTCGCTGCCCCGCCAATCGCAGCAGCCGGTCACCAGCCCCGTGCCCAAGCGAATCGTTCACCTGTTTGAAGCGATCCAACGCCAACATGAGCATGCCGATCACAGCCTGGCCACGGTTATCGCCGATCGACCACTCATCAAACAGGTCATGCAGCCGCGACCGGTTCGGCAGTCCGCTGACTGAATCGTGATTCGCCTGGTGGAAAAGGCGGCGCTCAAGTACCAGGTTTTCCAGTGAGATCGCCAACACGTCACCGATGCGACCGACAAACCGGACATCGGCCGGCTGTGCCTGGCGGATCAGGATATCGGCCACCGCAAACTCCGACTGGAGCACACGAAACACCTGAAGATAAGCCTCCGACCCTGCATCACAGTAACGGCAATACGCGTAGTCATCAGGCCGCACACGCAGCCCGCCAGGCGAGACCTCGATTGACTGCAAAGCGTTGCGGGGAAAGCTGTGCATCGCCACGTCAGCGGCATCGAAACCGCGGCACCAGACGGTGTCTGCATTGCCCCATTGCTCGTGGCACACGACAGCGGACCGCCCCTCGCCCAGCAAACCCGCCAGTCCCTGCGACGCCGCAGTGAGCGCGGCCTTGATCGTATCCGCCTTTTGCAGGTTGCGATCAACCTGGGACAACATCTCCAGCTCGGCGACCTGGCTGCCGATCTGCTCAGCCATACTGTCGAATGCCTCGCCAAGCACCTGAAACTCGTCGCCTGACTTCATGCGCAGCCGGCTTTGAAAGTCTCCTGCCGCAAGCCGCCTGGTGGCATCGCTCAGCGCAGCCAGGGGCCCGAGGTTGCCGCGGACCATCCGACGACCGAGCAGGAAGGCGATGATCAGGCCAATCAGGGCCACGCCGGCGAACACGCGGCCGAACGACTTGACGGAATCCAAGGCCAGCGCCTGCGGCACGCCGACAAGGACGGTCCAGCGTTCGTATTGATAATGGGGCTTCAGGAACAGGCTCCAGACGGCGGTCATCGCCGTTTCACCACCATCGTGCGGTACCACTGCCGGCCTTGAACGCGCCCTGATCATGTCACCGCTTGCGCGCAGCCACTCTTCAAAAGGCGCATGATTGCAGTACACGGGGACGGCTTGCGCACCCAACACGCAGACAAACTCGGCCCGCTCCGCGACGCCGACGGTGTCCCAAAGGTGCGTCATCAGGAGCTCAGCACCAATCCAGTGGCGATGCCCGGCCGGGCCTGCTGGTACCAACATGAACAGTCGCTGCCGCCCGGAATCGCCCAGTGCCAGAAGCAGCGGCAAAGACCGGTCAGCGGCTGCGATCCGGCCCTCAATGGCGTCACGGTCCGACGCGCTCAATGCGCTCGCCCCGCGGATCCTGCGGTCCGCACCGACCCGAAAAAAGCCCTGTACCCGCTCGCGCAGGTCGAGGCCGGTGAAGTCGGGCAGAGGCGCGCCCGGATCGGGATACTGGCGCCCAACGAGTTCCAGGCCGTCGGCGATGAATTTCAGCCGGTCATAGACCGACATCCCGAATTCCTTCGACAGGTGGTGGGCATCGTCCAGCGCTTGCGCCACCAGCCGATGCGTGACCAGTTGGTAGGCACTGACGGCCAGGATCAGGAGCGGCAGCCCGGCAGACAGCATGAGTGAAAAATGGATCCGGCGCGCAACGCTGGACCGCCATTTGCGCATGATTTTCAAGGCGTTTGCACTCAATGGTCCGCGGCCAGTCCGACGAAATCACCGTCGTTTGCACGTACCACGTCGTCGCGCGCCTTGGCCGCGGTGAACTGCTTCGCCGTCTGCCCGTCGGCGCCCATGCTGTACAGGTCGTAGTCCGAGTTGACCGGGTTCATCGACTTGTCGCGTCGGCGGTTGCCGTTGACGGAACCAGCCGGGTTGCCGCGCAACCACAGGTACTGATAGGGATTGCCCCAGGGGTCGGTCATGTTGATCCCGGCCGCCGCCAGGGTCGCGGGCGGCGCATTCTCCAGGTAGGCGTCGTTCAGGACCAGCTCCATCTGGCGGATATCTTCGATTGCCGTACTGACCATCGCCTCGGCGACATAACCCCTGTAGACCGGTATCGCCAGCGCGGCGACGATACCGAGGATCGCCAGCGCCATGATGATTTCGATCAGCGTCAAACCCGCAGCCGCGCGGATACGCGCGGCGTCCTGAATTCTTTTGGCAGAACCTTGGAAACGAGCAGCCATGCAGGAAGTAGCGGCGCCAAAGCCACACACTTGATCCAGATTATCGAACTGCCGCAGCCGCGGTGGACAGCCAGTCCCGGTCCGGGCTCAGAACAGCGATGCGGAGAGCTCGTTGACCGCCACCAGCATATCGCGGTCATCGGTCAGCGCCTGCGCGACCGAGGCGCGGCAGGCGACGACAGGATCGACCCCGGAGTGGATCAGTTTCGCCGCATGTACCAGCAGGCGGGTCGAAGCCCCTTCGTCGAGGCCCTGTCCCTTGAGGTTGCGGGTCATGTGGGCGAACCGGACCAGGCTCGCTGCCAGCGCCTGATCGACGCCGGACTCGCGCTCGATGATGTGCTGTTCGAGCGCGGCATCCGGGTAGTCGAACTCCAGCGCTACAAAACGCTGCCGGGTCGACTGCTTCAGGTCCTTGAGCACGGACTGATAACCTGGGTTATAGGACATCGCCAGACAGAACCCCGGTGCCGCCTCGACCAGTTCACCGAGCTTCTCCATCGGCAGCACCCGCCGGTCATCGGCCAGCGGGTGGATCACCACCGTGGTGTCCTTGCGCGCCTCCACGACTTCGTCGAGATAACAGATGGCACCGACCCGAACAGACCGGGCCAGCGGGCCATCCACCCAGACCGTCTCACCGGCCTTCACCAGGAAACGCCCAACCAGGTCGGAGGCGGTCAGATCGTCATGACAGGAGACCGTGATCAGCGGACGCTGCAGGCGCCAGGCCATGTGCTCCATGAACCGCGTCTTGCCGCAGCCCGTGGGCCCTTTCAGCAACACCGGAAGATGGTTGCGATACGCCGCCTCGAACACCGTGATTTCGTCGCCAACCGGCTGGTAGAACGGCTCTTCGGTGATGAAATTATCTTCCGGACGATGGATCTCGGCGGTGTCTGTCAACGCAATGGCCCCGTTTCTGCTCGGCTGGTGTAACGCCGGCGAAGGCTAACCAGCGGCGCGGGACGAAGCAACCACGGGGTATGCGGGGCAACCGCGATCCCGGTCGCCGAGCGCCGGTTCACCACTGCCAGCATCGGCACCTCTTTCCTTAGATATATACGCCGCATCTATTAGTGCATCGGAAAATTCGATTGTTGGCGCATAGCGATAGGCGCGCAACGGGAGTATCGTTGGCGA
>JAGRHB010000007.1 GCA_020445245.1 Gammaproteobacteria bacterium | reverse complement strand
TGGAGGGCCGCGAACTGACACCGCTGCCGCCATTGACCGGCGGTTCGCAACGGCAACGTTTCTTCGAGGCGTTGAGCGTCGCGATCATGGCCCACCGCAAGCCGCTTTTGCTGGTCCTGGATGACCTGCAGTGGTGCGATGACGACACCCTGTCCTGGCTGCATTTCCAATTGCGCACTGCTGCTGCGCGTGTCCGGCGTGACGGTGCATTCCTGCTGCTTGCCACCATGCGCACCGGCGAAACCCCAACCGGCAATACATTGAACACCCTGCTGGCTGAATTGCAGCGCGACGGTGCTCTGCACGACATCGCGTTGGAGCCCCTGGGCGAGGACGATGCCGCAAAGCTGGCGCTGTCGGTGGCGGACCAGCCCCTGGTCGCCAGTACGTTATCCGAATTGTTCCGACGTTCGGCAGGCAACCCGCTGTTTGTCATCGAGAGTATTCGTTCCGGTTTCGGCACGGATGCCAAGTGGGATAGCGGCAGCGACGATCTTCCGCACCTGTTGCCGGAGCTCGGCCAACGCGAGGGTGTGATCCCGGAGAAGATCCAGGCGCTGATCGCCGCGCGTATACAGCAACTGAGCGCCGGGCAGCAGGAGATCGTCGGCTTGGCTGCAGTGGCCGGGCGCAGCTTCAGTTTTGAGTTGTTCGCAGACATCACACAACAGGACGAGGATAAGCTCGCGCACTGCCTGGACGAGTTGGTGGCGCGCAATATCCTTGTCGAATCTGCGGCACGCTACGATTTCTCGCACGACTTGTTGCGGGACGTTGCCTACCGGCAGATCGGCACCGCCCGTCGACGCATCTGGCACCGCCGCATTGCCGAGGCAATCCGGCGGCAACATGCCGCCAACCTCGACGCGGTGAACGCGGCAATTGCCGCACATTTTTCGCAGGCCGGTGAGTATCGTAAGGCCATGGACTTTTACCAGCGTGCCGCGCTGGCCGCCGGCGACCTGGGCGCGTACCGTGAGGCGACCGCGCACCTTTACCGCGCCCTGGCATTGCTGGAACACTTTGATCGCGACCCGTGGCGTGTGGAAACTGAGTTCGAACTGCAACTCAGGCTGTCGGCCCTGCTACGCCTGACCCACGGTTGGGCCTCATCCGAGATCTGGCAGGCATTGAGCCGCGCCCGTGCGCTGTCTCAAACGCTCAAGCGCACCGATCACCTGCGCAACATTCTGTTCGGCTTGAGTACCTTTTACTTTGTGCGGGCCGATGTCCCCAATACGCTGGATGCTGCAGAGCAACTGCGCCGCCTCGGGCAGACGGTGGACAGCCAGAGCATCCTGTTGGCCGCGGACTTTATGACCGGGATGGCGCTGTTCCTGAAGGGGGAGCTCGAGGCCTCGCGCAGTCGGCTGGAACAGGCGCTCGCACGCCGCCCGATCGCAGGCGAAGACGGCATTGAGCCCTTCGCCACCAATTGCGAGGTCCACGCCCTGGTGACCCTGGCGCACGTGATGTGGTTGTTGGGCCACCCCGGACGAGCCCGGGAATGCGCCAGTGAAGGCCGCCGCATTGCGGCCGACGACGACAAACCCTCGAGCGCGATCATCGCTGCCGGTTACTCGGCCGTCCTGCATCAGCTCGAACGCGAAGCCGATGCCATGAGCGCACAATGTGAAGCTACCGTGCAGGCCAGCGCGCGCCACCAGTTCTCGTACTACGAACACTGGTGCGCCCTGCTCAGCCAGTGGGCCACCGGTGTTCGTGACAGGGATGCGGTGGACGTGGAGGACATGTTGCGCGGTATAGAGCATTTCAAGGCCACGGATTCGCGCGCCAGGTTGCCCTACTGGTTAAGTCTGGTGGTCGAGATTCAACTGCGCCAAAACGACTTGCGCGGGGCGCAACAACTACTTGCCGAGGCGTTCGATTCGAGCAGAGCACATCAGGATCACTGGTGGGATGCCGAACTGCATCGTCTGAAAGCTGAACTGCTGCTGCGTCAGGGTGTGGACAAGCAGTCGGTACGGGCATCCTGCCTGCACGCGATCGAGGTGGCGCGGCAGCAGAATGCGCGGACGCTGGAGCTGCGTGCGACGCTGGACCTGGCGCGGTTACAGCCGGACGATCATGAGGTGCGCACGCAACTGGAGACGCTATGTGAATCACTGGCGGCGGTGGGCGAGAGCCGGGATGTCACTGCCGCGCGGATGTTCCTGGCGGGCGGCGACTGAGCGGGCAGGCGGGACCGCATATCGACGGCCCCGCCACCCAGGACACGCATCAGGCAGGCGTGATGTTCTGGTTGATGCGGAATACATTGTCCGGATCGTATCTGCCCTTGACCTCGCGCAGCCGCGGGTAGTTGTCGCGGTAGGTCGCCTGCACCCGTGCGTCGCCTTCGTTCATCATGAAGTTGACATAGGCGCCTCCCGCCGAATAGGGGTGCAGGGCTTCCCAATAGTCGACGCACCAGTCCTTTATGGCACTGGCATTGGCCGGGTCGGGGTCAACGCCGGCATACACGGTGGACCATACGACATCACGGTAGCTGAAGGCCGTATCACCCGCGCCCTTGTTGTGCACCGCGCCATTGACCGGGTACATGTGCATCGTGGAATGCATCGTGGGTAGTTTGCCTGCGAATTCAAGGTGACGTTCGATCGCCTGGTCGCTCAGCTCCTTCACAAAATCCCCGCGCCAGTACCATTGCAGGCCCGCGGGATAGAGTCCGTCGAAGGCGCCTTGCAGCATGGTGAAAGGCATTTCCTGGATGCCGTATAACGCCGGTTCACCGACAGATTTGATCGACGCCAAGGCGGCTTCCGCTTCTTCCATGGGCCCGGTGTAGCAGAACACGATGCCGCACATCTTCCGGTTGTGGAGATGCTCGGGGAACGGCGGTGCAGGCGGCACCGTCATGAAGGCGAAAAAGCCGTACAGGTCCGGGCTGGTGGTGAGGGTGAACTCACGGTACCAACGCATCACCTCAGCTGCCTGGTCCAGTTCCCAGAGCACAGGCCCGCCCATGATGGTATCGACCGGATGCGCCTGGAACACAAACGAGACGGCCACCCCGAAGTTACCGCCGCCGCCGCGAATCGCCCAGAACAGGTCCGGGTGCTCCTGGTCACTGGCGGTGACCACGTTGCCATCTGCGAGCACGATATCTGCGGAAAGCAGGTTGTCGATCGTCAACCCGTGCTTGCAGGCCAGGTACCCGTGACCACCGCCCAGCGTCAGGCCGCCGATCCCGGTCGACGAAATCACTCCGGCCGGCACCGCCAGTCCATGCTCGTGCGCTGCCGCGTCGACCTCACCCTGGGTGCAGCCACCGCCGACACGCACGGTGCGGTCGTCAGGATTCACTTCCACTCGGTTCATCAGGGAAAGATCGAGCACCAGTCCATCGTCGCAGGTACCCAGGCCGCCACCGTTGTGTCCGCCTCCCCTGACCGCCAGCCGCAACTGGTGTTCACGGGCAAAGTGGATGGCTGCGATCACGTCGGTAACGTCGGCGCAGCGGGCAATCAGTGCCGGGTGGCGGTCGATCATGCCGTTATAAACTCGGCGCTTTTCGTCGTAGCCTGCGTCCTGAGGTGTGATCAGCTCTCCGCCGAATCCGGCACGGAAGGCTTCAAAAAGCTCGCTGCCCGGCAGCAGTTGGTTTCTGGTTGACTCACTCATTTCAAACTCCCCCATATCGATTTGATTTCGCGTCGTCAGGTAACGCTGGGGGTTATTCTGGCGACTGCGCGTCCCGTCATCGTCCCGCGCAGCGTCCTATCTGAAAAAAATTTAAGCCTTTGATTTAAGAGATATTTGGCTGCACTTTTCGCGGCGCGGTCACTTACCGTCATTCCGCAAGAAACGTGGGGGACGCCGTACGGGATGGTTGGCAAGCCCCGTAATCCGGGCCAGATCATGAGGAGGCGGCAATCGTTCAGTCTGTTGAACTGGCCGATGAGCTCTTGAAGCATGCCCCAAGCGCAGAGGAAGGGGATTGGGCACCAGAAAAACGCCGCTCTTCCCACCGCGTGCGGAGGGAAGAGCATTGGTTTGGAATTCCATCCGGTTTCACATGAAGAGGTTCACATCCGCCTGCAATGCCCTGGGCAGAAAACTGGCAGCGCCGACCCACTCGGTGATCTCCGGGATGAACTCATCCTTGCCGTAATCGAACAGATCCACGGTCATCTGGCAGGCTACCAGTTTGACCTCGGCCTCGATGCACAGGTCGCGTAACTCGTTGATGCGGGCAATGCCTTTGCTGTCCATGGTCTTGCGCATCATGTAGGTGGCCATGTTCTCGAACCCGGGCATGAGGCTCATGACCGAGGTGGGGATGGGCAGGGCCTTGCCTTTGATCCAGGTCGGACCTTCGGGCAGTTTCAGCGGCATGGCCGGGTTGCCCAGAGGCGTGACCCGGAGATCGAGATTACGTTTCAGCAGATTCAGGCCGTAGAAGGTGAAGAAGACTGAGACCTCCCAGCCCAGCGCCGCGGCCGTCGAGGCGAGGATGAAAGGCGGGTAGGCCTGGTCGAGCGTGCCCTTGGTCGCGATGATCGTCATCGCCGGGATACGCGATGCCTCGCGTTCGACCATCTTTTCTTCGAAGCGTCGGTCGAACCACTGGTCGAGATCAGCGGGAACCGTATCTGTTTGTGTCTTTGTAGTGATCATGGCTTGCTCCCGGCTCAGTTCTTGCGGATACGGAACAGGAAGTGATCGCCGGCCTTTTCGCTGGTGATCAGCTCGTGTCCGGTCTGGCTGCAGAAGGACGCGAGGTCCTTGACTGACCCCGGGTCGCTGGCCGTGATCTCCAGTACGTCGCCGACAGTCATGCCGGCGATGGCTTTTTTGGTCCGGAGGATGGGTAGCGGGCAGTTGAGGCCCCGGGCGTCCAAGGTGTTGATGGTGTCGCTCATGTCGTTCTCCTTGTCGTTGAGTGCGGCGCTGCCGCGATAAATAGACCGGTCGGTCAAGTACACAGGCAAATTTTTTTTAGCGTTTCAGTGGGCCCCGGATTTTTCGATGCGGATCGTCTTCAGTGCTGGGCCGAGCTTGAGCACCACGTCCGGATCGTTGCGCGTCTTCGCCAGCAGGATCATCCCTTCCAGGTAGGCCAGCATCGCCGAGGCGGTCGATTCGCAATCGAGGGGAGGGATGTCCCCGTCGTCCACCGCCTGCTCGAGCGTCTCGAGGAATCGGTCGCGGGCCTTGTCGAACACCGCGTTGAGGCGGGCGCGGATCACCTCGTCACGGGTGCTGACCTCGAGTGCCAGGTTGCCGAACAGGCAGCCGGGCACGCGGCCTTCGAGATCCTTGGCCGCCTTCTGCCAGTAGTAAGCGGCGTCGATCAGGTAGTCGAGTCGTTCCAGCGGGGGCAGGTTCCGGTCGAATGCCTCGGCGACGAAACCGTGTGCCCAGTCTTCGGCCATGTCGTCGATGACGGCCATGGCGAGTTCCTGCTTCGATTTGAAGAAGTGGTAGAAACTGCCTTTCTGAACCCGTGCAATCTCGCATATCTCTTTGATGCCGACGTCGGCGTAACTGCGGCCGTGGAAGAGTTCACGGGCAGTGGAGAGGATGCGGGATCGTGTATCGGCGCTGAGATTCATGATCGAGTATGCTACTAGACCGGTCGGTCAAGTGCAAGACCGGATCGGTCGCCGTTGCCTACGATCAACCGGATCCGGGAGTCCGGCGCCGTAGCCGGCCGTCCGTGACGACGGGTGGTAACCCAACGGACTCGCCCTGGAGTTCCGGAGTGCAGCCGTACCGCGCTGCCAAAGTCGATCAACTGGGCCATTCGGCATCGTCGGGCGTAACCAGAGCAGCCAATCCAGCCTCGTTCTGCACGGTCACCTTCCCGCGTGCCGTAACCACCAGGCCATCGGCAGCGAGGCTTTGCATGATCCTGGCGACCACTTCCCGGGTCGTGCCCAGATGGCTGGCTATCGCCTGTTGGGTCATCCGGATGACGCCGTCACCCGAAGCATTGTTGAGTAGGAAGCGCGCCAGCCGCTGTTCGAGATTGCAGGTGTGGACCTCCTCGAGTTCGTCCATCAGTCGAAAGACCAGGGTCGAGAGCGCTTTGATCGTGGTATCTCGAATCGCTGCCTCTTCCACAAAGAACTGCCGGTAAAGATCGCCGGGGATCAGTGCAACACGGCTTTTCGCCGTTGCCTCAACCCAAGCCGGGTAGCGAAGGTCATTGAACAGGCAGTTCAGCGTCAAGACGCAGGTATCACCTGGTCGAAGCAGATAGAGGGTTGCTTCTCTGCCATCTGGCGAATAGGTGAAGACACGCAGTTGGCCGTCCATGACCAGATAGGCACCGGATACTGGTTGTCCTTTGTGGATGACGGGTCCCGCTTCCTCGAAAACAAACTCCTTGGCGCGGCGCTGGAGAAGCGCCGCATTGGTCGGAGATAACGGGACGAACTGCGCGAGATCGGGCTTAGTCACTCATTTCTTCCACGTGTGATTCGGTGCGTGGAGCAGTGTAAGCGACCATGGGGCCGGGCTCGTGAGCCAGTTCGTCGTGCCGTGCGGAATCGCTGATGTGAGCATGCCCTGAGTCCGACTGCGCAGCGACCAGGCGTTCGCTGCTCAGGCTGTGCAAGAAGGCAACGATGTCATCGACCTGATCGTCACTGGGAACCGGTCTGTCGATTTCCTGCAGAGTTTTCTTTTGTTCCGACCAGAGCAGGTAGTGCCCGGACCAGCCGAGCTGGGCGGCAGCCATGATCCTGACCATATCCGAGAGATCGTCGACTGCTCCATTGTGCAGCCAAGGCCCCGTCAGGGCGACATTTCGCAGGGAAGGTACACGCCAAGCCGATCTGATCCCGCCCTCGCGGTGATGTGCCTTTTCGAGCAGTTCATAGTCTTTTTCGAATGGCGTGGGGGTCGCCGGAAATATCCGCAACGGGGCGCCACCATCAAAGACGCTGGCGGAGCTGAAGTTCGGGCCATGATGGCAAGTGATGCAGCCGAGTGATTCGAATAACCCCATACCCCGGATCTGTTGCTGGCTGAGGGCCTGTGTATCGCCGTTCACGAATCGATCGTAGGGCGTGTCGGATGTCACAAGACTTCGCTCATAGGCGGCAATCGCCTCCACGATGCGATCGATCGTGATCGGCGCGTCGGCACCAAATGCCGACGCGAAGGCTGCCGCGTAATGCGGCCGTGTCTTCACTCGATCCTCGACAGCGTCCAAAGACGGCATGCCCATTTCGAGGGGATTGAGGAGTGGGCCTTTGGCCTGGTCTTCCAGAGAGCTCGACCTGCCATCCCAGAAGAAACGATTCTGGAATCCCGAATTCCAGACGGTCGGCGTATTTCGCGGACCGGTCGCTCCGCCAATCCCGAGCGCAGTGGGTTCGCCATCACCACCCCCCTTCTCAAGCAGATTGTGACAGCTGGCACAGGAGATGCTCCTGTCCTTCGACAAATGAGCGTCGTTGAACAGTTGCCTGCCCAAGGCGATCTTCTCTGCTGTCGTTGGGTTCGTTTCCGGTGCCGGCGCTACGTCTGGAAGCGCTTCCCAGACATAAGGCTGTGCGGTTCGCGGAACAGCTTCGACGCCAGTTTGGACGTCAGGTAGAAAAACCCAACCAAAGCCAGTCCGCCCGCCCGATGACAAGGACCGGCTTGCGGTGTTGCCGGCGACGCCTGCTCCCGGGTCGACAAAGTACGAGAACCCCAAGATTGCGACGATGGCCGTCAGCTTTACAGTAAACGCGATTACCCCGGCACCGAGTGCCCCGATGAGCAGCCAACGCCGCTTTCCAGCAAGGCGTGCAGCGGGAGCCAGGTCCCAGTGGACCATTTGGTGAAGTACGACCAGGGCGGCAATCACGGCCAGTGTGCCGAGCAATAGAACGGGGCCAATCGAGAACTCCATGGTGGACTCCGGCAGTGAACGGGACAGTCGTCCTGAAGTTACCCAAGCGGTATTCGCCCTTCTGTAGCTTTTGCTACGCTCGATGCCCTTCTTCTCGAAGAGGAATGGTTCGGCAGTGCTTTCACGCGCCGAGAAACCCAGTTGAGGCGAGTGCTGTGACGATGTCCTCCAGGGAGTACTCGTTGTCGGCAACAACCACCAGCCTCCCCCCTTCGAGATTCACAGACCGGACCCCTGGTAGCCCTTGCAGCGTCTTGGCAGCCTTGGCAGCCAAGCGCTCGTCGTGGGGTTCGTCGGTGCGAAACGAGACGATCATTTCGATTGCGGGCTGGATGCGACAACGAGTCTGCGGCGCGCGCCAAAGGGCTGCCCTGGGAGTGGCAGCCCTGATCCGTCAGGAATGCGCTGCGCGCGCTTTTGCGCCGCTGAGTGGTTCGCCAAGCAACGGTCCGATGATGCAGATATTGAAAAGACCCGTCAGGATCGGCAGCACGCCAATTCCGGCCAGAATATAGCCGTTGGAGCCGCCCACCCCCATCAGGCCGTAGGCGATCAACCCTGTGCCGGCGACAACGCGAATGGCACGCCCGGCAGTCGACCCCATGAATTTCACAAACAGGTTCATCGTCAATCTCCTTGAGAGCAGTGTTTCAGGAGATATCAGCTTATGAGGCGTGATTGGGGCGATCTGTAACTTTGGATACGTTGCGTGAAGACGGGTGGAGGCGTTTGCTTGGCGCCACAGAAGCACCAGGAAGGCCGGGTTGGGGTAGGCACAGAAATACCAAGGCCTGTGCGAATCCGAGGGTTGGTTGTTTGTAGGGGAAGAGAGTCGGTCGCTTCGATTTTCGCGGCACTTGAATCGATCTGTAACCAAGCCAAAACCTGCGCGACAGGCGAGGGCGTCGCTTGTCGACAGCAGGCTGGTGTTGGTGGGTTCTGCGGCAGCAACCGCTCCCTGGCTGCAGCGGTCACCGACGGGCGGAAGGATGCAAACGCCAGATCCAGAAAATGCGGTCATCGCCCGAAGGTGCCTTCGTGGCCGCCATCACGGCACCCCGCTCGCTCATCGATCAGTCCAAAAGCAAGGGGGAGCGCGCGACCGCGCGGCGATGGGCCAGGGTCTCGGAGGGGAGTTCCCCGAACAGGCGGCGGTAGTCGGCGGCGAAGCGCCCGAGCTCCAGAAATCCCTGACGGTTGGCTACGTCGGTGACTCGGGGGAGCGCACCCTCGGCATTCATCAACTCGCGTCGGGCGGCGTGCAGCCGCAATCGTCGCAGAAAGGCCAGCGGGCTCAGGTCGAGCTCGTCGTGGAAGGCGTATCGCAGCGTCCGTTCGCTGACCTGCGCCTCGCGGCACAGGTCAGCGACGGATACCCGTGAAACGTCGGCAGTGCGCAGGTACTCCAACGCCCGGCCAAGACCCTGCCGCCTGCGGGCGGTGTGAGGGTTGCTGTCCGATGGCGCACAGATCAGGGTCAGCCAATGCAACAGGTCTTCTTCCAGGGACGCGATCGCGGCAGCGTGCTCGAGGGCCTGGGGATTGTCGAAGGCCCGCTGCAGGACGCGAGACAGCCAGTCACGGAATCCGGCCAGCGTGCTCGGTGCCAGGGGCACACCATGCTGACCGGCGGCCCGGGTCAGGCCGGCCAGGCTTTGCGCCGGCAGTCGCCGCTGGAGCAACTCCATGCGTACCAGCAGGATCAGGTGGCTGTATTCGGCGTCCAATGTCACGTCGATGCCACCGGGCGCGGCCACGATCAGCCGGGATGACGCATCGGGGTGAGCACCAAAATAGGTCGTGCGCGGACCGGACCGCAGGAGGATCGCAAAGGACAAATAGCCGGCCGGAGAAAAGCCCTGCACGCGCACCGCCGGGGTCAGGGTCTCCCGGTAGAGGACGACCGACGGGGTCACCAGGTAATCCTTTCGATTGTAGAGCTTGCCGCCGTCGAGCTGGCGGGCGATCAGTTCCCAGGGGCGCGATGTCTCCTCCCACTGACACACGTCGTCGACTTCGATGTGTCCGATCGAGGATCGATGACCGTTGTCTGCAGGCCTGTGCTGCTGGCTGGGCTCAGCGATCCGTTCCATGTGCGTCTCTCCGAATGACTTGCCAATTGCGCCGAAACGATTGTTCGCTTCGACCCTTTGGATACAAGAAGCAATCCCTGAGCGTCACAAATAGGTTATTGCACTTTGCCGGAATTGCATATCGGCATTCCACCTCGCTGGCCTAAGGTCTCTCGCGGCGAACACGACGGAATGGCTCTTCGTGGAGTTCGCCCGTTACCGAAGGGTTTGGGTCGCTCCGCGTCAGAGGCGCACTCACCCGAACCTTGTACTGCAAATTCTAGCGAACCATACGTACCTGCGACGCTCGAGCGTCAATATACCGATACCGGCCCCCATGGGGCGCTTAATGGGAGGACTCAAGGATGTACTTTGGAAAACGTGTGTGCACGTTTTTGCTCTGGGCCGTGTTCCTGGCTGCTGGCACGGCTTGGGCGGAAACGCAGAAACCCAACATTCTGGTGATCTGGGGCGACGACATTGGCCACGACAATATCAGTGCCTATAACCGCGGCATGCTGGATTACAGCACGCCCAACATCGACCGCATCGCCAACGAGGGCGCCCTGTTCACTGACCATTACGCCCAGCAGTCCTGCACCGCCGGGCGGGCGTCATTTGCGTTGGGGCAGAATCCTTTCCGCACAGGCCTGCTGACCATCGGCATGCCGGGTACTGATCATGGCGTGCGGCCGGCAGATCCCACTATTGGTGAACTGCTGAAGAACTACGGCTACCAGACCGGTCAGTTCGGCAAGAACCACCTCGGTGACCTCAACAAGTACCTGCCGACGGTACGTGGTTTCGACCGGTTCTACGGCAACCTCTATCACCTGAATGCCGAGGAAGAGCCGGAGAATCCAGATTATCCCAAAGAGTTTTTGGGCAAGAGCTTCAAGGAGCAGTTCGGTCCGCGCGGCGTGCTCGACTGCGTGGCGACCGATGCGTTCGACAAGACCGACGAGCCGCGTTGGGGTGTGGTCGGCAAGCAGAAGTGCACAGACACTGGCCCGTTGACCATCGAGCGCATGAAGACCGTGGAGAAAGAGATCACGGCCAAAGCGGTTGAATGGCTCGAAGGCGCCGTCAAGAACAACAAGGAATCCGGTGGCAACAAGCCATTTTTCATGTGGTTCAACTCGACCCGCGGCCACGTCTGGGTCCACCTGAGCAAAGAGCAGGATGGCAAGACCGGCAAAGGCATGTTCCCGGACGCGATGGACGAGCTCGACTGGGAGACCGGTGTATTGCTCGACAAGCTCGACGAACTGGGTGTCTCCGACAACACCATCGTGCTGTTTTCCACCGATAACGGTGCTGAGATCTTCACCGGCCCGGACATGGGCGGCATGCACGCCTTCCGCGGCGAGAAGGGCCTGACCACCGAGGGTGGCTTCCGGGTGCCGCAGCTGATCCGCTGGCCGGGCAAGATCAAACCCGGCACTATCTACAACGGCATTACCTCGCATATCGACTGGATGCCCACCCTGCTCGCGGCGGCCAACGGCGGCGAGGATTCGGGTATCCACGAGAATCTGAAAAAAGGCGGGTTCAAGGCCGACGGCAAGACCTTCAAGGCCCATCTCGACGGTTACAACCTGGTGCCCTATCTCACCGGGAAAGCAGAAGATCCTCGTGAGGAGATCTACTACTTCGATGCAGACGGTCATCTGAACGCCGTGCGATGGCAGAAATGGAAGTTCAACTTCACCCTGATGTCCGGTGCCTTGCCGACAGCGTGGAAGAAGAGCCCGAGCTGGCCGATCATCACCAACCTGCGTCTCGATCCGTACGAGCGTTGGCAGGATCAGTCCGATATGTACGTCCACTGGTGGGGCAAGCACATGTTCCTGATGGGCGCCGCCCAGACGCTCGTGGCGAAGGAACTGCAATCGCTCAAGGATTTCCCGCCGGCACGTGGCAGCAGCCTCAGCCTGGGCGACCTGTTCGCCAAGATCCAGTACGCGTCGCCCGGCCAATAGCCTGCCGTCAATTTGCATTGATGCGACCACCGGGGGGCGCACTGAGGTGCGCCCCCAACCAGGTCTGATACCGGGAAGACGACTCACCTTGTCCGGGCAATCCCGATCGCCTGCTGGTGGCAAGCCCCAGGTCTTCCAGACAGCTGACAGCTTCCCGAAATGCCGTTGTTCGCAGGCAATCGGCGACAGCCCACCGCTGTTGCCGCGCCGCCGGTTCGGAATGTAGGAAAACGCGATGTCGATGAAGACATCCGCACGTATTTCGTTGCGGGACTTGCAGATCCTCCGCTTGCTGCGTTCGGTCTACAGCAGCGGGAAGAGGCTTTCGGCCACGGTGATTTCCTGACAGTTGCCCCGTCGACTCATGCTGGCTTCCAGGTCGTGGTCCTCGAGAAACCTCCGCCAATCACTGCAGGTGTACTGGTAATCCCACCGAAAACCAACCGCTGGCTCCATGTCGATGACCGCCGGCCGTACCGGCAATCAGCGTTCGCTGCATTTCTATTGATTGCGCACAGCGGGTCGCAGCTGTGCGTGAGCCTATGGTGACGCTCAGTCGTCGTCATGGCGCCTGCGTCTTTCGCTTTCATGGCGATCGGTATCAAGCGGCCTGGAGTTTCCCGACCCGAACCATCCTGAGCGCCAGATCCGCTCCGCTTCGTCCTCATCGCCACTGCGATGGCAATCCACGCAGTTTTCGTAGTCATAGATCCCTTCTTCGACATGCTCGGCTCGGATCTTGGATCGGGAGTGCTCGTGACAGCCGTAGCACGTGTAGCCGGCATAGTCGTTGTTGACGTGGCAGGTCGCACAGTCGGTGTCGTGGTGCCGGTCGAAGCGGAAGTACTTCTCGTGCTCAAAGGTGGCGGGCAGCCAGGCCTGTTGCGTATGGCATTGCGCGCAGTTTCCCTCGATCTTCAGGTGCAGGGCGTCCCCTGGTCCGCTATGGCAGCTGTCGCATTGTTCCTGCAGCCCTGGCTGCAGCAGCGTGTGCGAGAACTGACCGATCGGGCGGAAGGCCTGCACGCCCTTGTGATCGCTGTGGCAGGCGACGCAATCGTCCTCGATCAGCTTCTGGTGAAAGGCGACGTTCTTCTTCTCCCTGGCGATGGGCAGCCCCTTGGTCGTCTTCAGGCCGATCTCCGCCACCTTGTGACAGGTGATGCACTTGGCCGGGCTGCTGCCAAGGAATGGCGTGTGGCAGGCAAAGCAATCCTTGGCGATCTCGTCGTGGGCCTCAGTGACTTTTCCGGGGACGATCATCAGGTGAGGTGCGAAAACCGCCAGCGCCACCAGAATGACCAGATTGACGGCTACGATGAGCAGGGCTTTGTTCGTTTTCATTTCCATTGCCAGAATAGAAAGATGCTGAAAATGTGGGTGACGCCAAGCACGGCAAAGGCCAGCGTGATCGGCAGGTGCACGGCACGCCATTTCTTCATCAACTCGAAGGTCGTGGCGTCCCAGAACAGCCGCTTTTCGACCTCGTTCTCGGGCAGCCCCTGGTTTGCGTAGGCAGCCTTTTTCTCTGCCACGAAGCGGCGCGATCGATCGAGCAGGAACTTGCCGGTCATGCCGCTCAGCACATTCACCAGCATCGCAACCAGAGCGAGCCAGGGCAGGATCGCGTAGACATGGATGCCCGCATGAACCAGGATCATCAGCGCGCCCAGCCAGGCCAGGGTCTCGTGCAGCTTGAGCAGGGTTTTCGGCCTGCCGAAACTGACCACCTTTCGCTTGCGCATCGAATAGAAGAGGGACAGCAGTATCAGCAGGGTGCCGGGAATCCCCAGGTAACGACCTATCCATACCAGATCGAGATAGTGCAACACGGCATCACTGACGATGGTTGCCAGGATCAGCGTGCCGAACATCAACAGAAAGGGGATGACTTCTTTACTGATCAGTGATCGGTCCATGGCGGTTCCTCTAGGCCTCCAGTACGAGATCGCAGCTGGGCGTGGCAATACACAACAGGCAGTGTCCGGGTTCGATGTCGGCGTCCGGCTGCTGGCCGTATTCAACCTTGCCGGCCGTCAGTACTGTCTGACACGAACCGCAGCTGCCGGCGCGGCAGCCCGAATCCACATCGATACCATTGGCCTCGGCGAACTCGAGCAGATAACCCGCCGCGGGATCCCAGGTGAGACGTTTCCCGGATCGGCTGAAGGTGATGTTGACAGGTTGTGCTTGCGTAGCTGCCGGCGTGGGCTTTTCGTGTTTGGCCAGTGTCGCCGGGCCAAAAGACTCATAGTGGATGTCACCACTATCGACACCCCATTCTTCCAGCCCCGGCACCAGGCTCTCCATCATCGGCCTGGGTCCACAGACGTAGAACTGGTGGCGCGTCAGCCTGAGCGTGTTGCGCAGCAGGGGCAGATCGACCCGGCCGCGGTGGTCATAATCGACGCCCTCGACCTCATCCTCGCGCGGGGCGCTGTAACAGACATGCAGGTGAAAACTGTCATGTTGTTCGGCAAGCGTCTGCAGTTGTCGCTTCATGACGTGCTCGCTACCGTTGCGAACGCCATAGAAGAGCCAGATCTCTCGTCCGATACCACGCTCCAGCACGCTGTTCAGGATACTCAGCATCGGGGTGATGCCGATGCCACCGCCGATCAACACGATGGGCAGCGGTTCATCCTCGATGAGGTGAAAGTGTCCCGAGGGTGGCCTGATCATCAGGCGATCACCCGCCTGCACGTGATCGTGGAAGAACCCCGACGAAACGCCGGGCGGCACGTCTGGGTGATCGGGCGGGGCCAGGACGCGCTTGATCGACACCCGGTAGTGGTCCGGCCGCGGGGAATCGGACAGTGAATAACAGCGCACCACGTTGCCGGGTCGGCCCGTGGCCGAATCATTGACGGCAAGTCGAAAGGTCAGGAACTGCCCCGGCCGGAAGGCGGGCAGCGGTTTTCCGTCGCACGGCGCCAGGTAGAAGGAACAGACGGACCGGCTTTGGTCCTCGAACTCCCGGCGTTGCACCGAGAATTCCCTGTAGCCCGACCAGGGCTGACCGATAGAGGAAGGCCCGGCAGCCGGCGTCGGTATGTCGGGGGCGGCCGCAGGGGTGCGCGACTCGCCACCGCGCCCATCGAGATCGCGGAATCGACGTCGGTGCCGGAGGATTCCGATCAATGCCGCGACGCCGACCTGTGCCAGGATCGCGACGAGAATTGTCAGGGCCAGCGTGCCGGTGGTCATGGGATCGCCCATTCTTCGCTTTTGTTTCAGGTCGGGTTTCGCCGGCGACAAGTCACCTGCGCGCCCTTTATCGCATCGCTACCTGAATCGAAACTGAAAGACAGCTCAGATTGCCGTTCTCGATGATTCGCCCAAGGTGGTGACCGGTGGCAGTGGGCGACTGAGTGTCAGGCGAAGCGGTCTGATCGCGAGCCCATGTCCCGACGTCACGGGCTCATCAAGACCCCGGTTGCTGTTTCCTGCGGTATCCGTCAATGCGAATCGAGCCGGGTGAGAAGCGCGGGCGTCTCACTCGAGTAGTCGATCCATGGATTATCTCCAAGCATTCTGTGTCCCTGCACGCTGGTGTCCGCATATCGCATGACGAAGTGCCTGGGACCGTGGGCATAGGCCACGACGAGACCATGAGGCGCGTCGAAGTAACCACCGTGGGGAACCAACCCGGGATAGCTGATGCGCCAAGCCTTTCCATTTTCGTGGATCTCGCCGAAACGGAGCTTCCCCACGACGTCGCCCCCGAATACGAAGAACCACGTGTAAGGACCGCCCGACACGATGGTCATCACTTCATCGATCCCGACACCCGCCTCCGAGCTGTTGACGTGCAGTCTCCCGAACTTTCGCTGTAAGAACTGGGTGGTTTCACGATCGAGTGCCTTCATGTCGTATACCTTGGGATATGGTGGCACGCCGGGTTCAGAGGTCTGCAGGTAGCCCCCTCGATGCATTTCCGGTTTTCGGCCGGCCTCGCGAATCTCATCGAGCAACTCGCGCCTTCCGAGATGGAAGTATTGGATCAGTTCGTCGGACTCCCTCTGGGACAACGCCCGGTGTTCAGACTGCTTCAGAATCGGCTTTGCATTGCCCGGGATCACGACCTGGCTGACGCGCACCCCGATGTCCAGGAGTCGCTTGTTGACGGCCTGTATACCGTAGGCGGGTTCTGAGTTGTCGCTGTAGTAGAGCGCAATATGGTTGCTGTCGTCGGTGGCAGCCGTTCGATCTGCGGCAATCGCAGAGTTGGCGCCGACCAGGTTCAGCAATGCGGCACCGGCTGCGGCGCTGATCGTCCAATGCATGTTCGGTTTCACTTCACACCTCCTCAGTTGTCGTGTGGTGACAACGATAGGCCTCGGGAGGCGATTGATAATCAGGGTTCCTGGAATAACATTGTCCATGCCAATTGAGTAATCGGGGGGAGACGTGGAATCACTCAGCGACATTGCGGTGTTCGTGCAGGTGGTGCGTAGTGGCAGCTTCACGGCTGCTGCCGGGAAGCTGGCCCTGTCCAAGTCCGTGGTCAGCAAGTACGTCACCCGGCTGGAGGACAGGCTCGGGGCCCGCTTGCTCAATCGCACCACGCGCCAATTGAGTCTGACAGAGGTCGGGCAGACCTTTTTCGAGCGCAGCCAGCGTGCGCTTGGTGAAATCGAGGAGGCCGAGGCCGAGGTGTCCCGGTTGCAGGCCGAACCACGTGGTGAACTTCGGCTCAGCAGTCCGATGACGTTTGGAATCCTGCATGTGGCACCATTGTTGCCGGCGTTTCAGGCGCGTTACCCGGAAGTCACCGTGGACATGGTGCTCGACGATCGCAAGACGGACCTCGTCGACGAGGGATTCGATCTTGCCATCCGTATAGGGGAGTTGCCCGATTCATCACTGGTGGCACGCCGCCTCGGACCCTGCCGCCATGTCGTGTGCGGATCCCCCGAATATTTTGCCCGGCACGGTGTGCCGCAATCGCCCGGAGATCTTGCCGATCATCCGGCCCTGACATATCGCTATCAGGACGCACCTGCCGAATGGCGGCTTGTCGGCAGTGACGGCGATTACCACCAGGTGGCCATCAATAGCCGGCTGCAGATGAACAACAGCCTCGCATTGCGCGAGGCGTTGCTACAAGGTGCCGGTGTGACATTGACGCCGACCTTCGTTGTCGGAGCCGATATTCAAACCGGGCGGCTGATGGTCATCCTGAGGGAGTACAAGGCCCTTGAAGTCTCGATCTATGCCGTTTATCCGCAGCGCAAGCATCTTTCCCCGAAAGTCCGCGCGTTTGTCGATTTCCTGTCGGATCGGATCAAGGATCCGCCATACTGGGAACCTGGCGCTGCACCGTCGGTGCGCAGATGAATGTGCGTCGGCGAAGTGATCAGGGATCGGTCCGCTGTGCGGCAATTGTTATTGCAATACCGATGGCGATGATGCCGGCGCCCAGCCAGGTCGTGAGACTGTATCGCTCGCCCAGAAACACGGTTGCCCCGATCATTCCGACCGCGGCAGCGAC
>JAGRHB010000079.1:4376-7851 GCA_020445245.1 Gammaproteobacteria bacterium | reverse complement strand
AGAAGGAGCTGCAGACGGCATATCTGGAGTCTTACTCGGAGTATGGCCAGAACATCTTCGATCGCTATGTGACCTATGCCGACATGTGGATCCAGGATCAGGAGTATCGCGACCCGGATACCGGCGAGATCCTCGACCGCGCGCAGCTCAATGCCGAGCTGGAGAAGATCGAGAAGCCCGCCGGTATCGCCAACCCGAAGGATTTTCGCCACGAGGTGGTCAACTTCGTGCTGCGCGCGCGTGCGCAAAATCACGGCAAGAACCCGGCCTGGACCAGCTACGAGAAGCTGCGCGCGGTGATCGAGAAGCGGATGTTCTCCAGCACCGAGGACCTGCTGCCTGTGATCTCCTTCAATGCGAAGGCCTCGAGCGAGGAGCAGAAAAAGCACCACGAATTTGTCCAGCGCATGGTGGCCAAAGGTTACACCGACAAGCAGGTGCGCCTGCTGGCCGAGTGGTACCTGCGGGCGAGGAAGGCTTCATGAGTTCCGCTTCGAACCTGTCCCTGCGTGGGATTTCCCCGACCCCGGCCCTCCCACTCCCGCAGCAGAGGGAACCGGTCGCTCCCTCCCCCGCTGGCGCGGCAGGGCCGGGGTGGGCACCGGAGACGGGCCACCCATGAGCCAGTTCGTCGACCGACGCCTCTCGGGCAAGAACCGCAGCGCCGTAAACCGGCAGCGTTTCCTGCGCCGTTTCAAAGGGCAGATCCGCAAGGCGGTGTCCAAGGCCATCGCCGGGCGCAAGGTCGCCGACCTGGAACGCGGGGAGAGTGTCTCGATCCCGTCGAAAGACATGAAAGAGCCGTTCTTCCATCACGGCCCCGGCGGCCGTCGCAGTATCGTCAACCCGGGCAACAGAGAATTCGTCACCGGCGACCGTGTCGAACGTCCGCCCGGTGGCCAGGGCGGTGGCGGCGGTCAGGCCTCGCCCGATGGCGAAGGCATGGACGAATTCACCTTCGAGCTGACGCGCGAAGAGTTCATGGACTACTTCTTCGAGGACCTGGCGCTGCCCGACCTGGTGAAGAAACAGCTGCTGGCGATCCCCGAGGTGAAGAAGGTGCGTTCGGGCTTCGTCAGCCAGGGCAACCCATCCAATCTGCACGTGGTGCGTTCGATGAAGCAGGCGATCGGGCGCCGCCTCGCAATGGGCGCAGGGCCACGCGAGGCACTGCGCGAGGCCGAGGCGGCGCTGGCCGAACTCGAGGCCGGGGGTGAGGGAGACAGCAGCGAGGCCGAGGAGCTGCGCGAACAGATCGGGGCGCTCAAGGTACGCATCGCCGCGGTCCCATTCATCGACACCTGGGACCTGCGCTATGCCAATCGCAGCGACCAGCCGCAGCCGACCAGCCGTGCGGTGATGTTTTGCCTGATGGACGTCTCCGGGTCGATGGACGAGAGCCGCAAGGACATCGCCAAGCGCTTCTTCATGCTGCTGTACCTGTTCCTTACGCGCAGCTACGAACACATCGACCTGGTGTTCATCCGCCACCACACGGTGGCCAAGGAGGTCGACGAGGAGGACTTCTTCAACTCGCGCGAGACCGGCGGCACCGTGGTCTCCAGCGCCCTCGAGCTGATGAACGAGATCATCCGCGAACGCTATCCCAGCCAGGGCTGGAACATCTATGCGGCACAGGCCTCCGACGGCGACAACTGGGACGATGATTCGCCCTATTGCCGCGAGTTGCTGGTCAACCAGATCCTGCCACTGGTGCAGTACTACGCCTATGTCGAGATCGCGGCCCGCGACCCGCAGGGCCTGTGGCACGCCTATGAACAGGTAAGCGCGGCCAGCCGGCGTTTCGCGATGCAGCGGATCCTCACCCTGGAAGACATCTACCCGGTATTCCGAGAGCTGTTCAAGAGAAAGGCGAGCGCCTGAGGTGGACGATGAGAGAACCCGGTAGCGACATCCCCGGCGATCGTGACCAGCCACTGCTGCTGTCCGAAGGCTCGGAATGGACCTTCGAGCTGCTGCAACGCTACGACAGCGAGATCGCCCGCATCGCCGCCGGCTACGGGCTCGACACCTATCCCAACCAGATCGAGGTGATCTCATCGGAGCAGATGATCGACGCGTACTCATCGGTGGGCATGCCGGTCGGCTACCACCACTGGAGCTTCGGCAAGCAGTTCGTGGCGACGCAGAAAGGCTATCGACGCGGCCAGATGGGCCTGGCCTACGAGATCGTCATCAACTCCAGCCCATGCATCGCCTACCTGATGGAAGAGAACACGATGACGATGCAGGCGCTGGTGATCGCGCATGCCTCGTACGGACACAACTCGTTCTTCAAGGGCAACTACCTGTTCCGCACCTGGACCGACGCCGAGGGCATCCTCGATTACCTGGTGTTTGCGCGCAACTTCGTCGCCGAGTGCGAGGAGCGTCACGGCGACGAGGCGGTGGAAGAGATCCTCGATTCCTGTCACGCATTGATGAATCACGGTGTGGACCGTTACAAACGGCCGACCAGGCTGTCTATGTCGAAGGAGCAGGCACGTCAGCGCGAGCGCGAGGACTACCTGCAGTCGCAGGTCAACGACCTGTGGCGCACCGTCCCGGTCAGGGACACAGAAGAAAAGACGAAGAAAAAGCGCCGCTTCCCGCCGGAGCCACAGGAAAACCTGTTGTACTTCATCGAGAAAAACGCACCTCGCCTGGAGCCGTGGCAGCGCGAGATCGTGCGTATAGTGCGCAAGATCGCCCAGTATTTCTATCCGCAGCGGCAGACCCAGGTGATGAACGAGGGCTGGGCGACTTTCTGGCACTACACCCTGCTCAACCACCTGTTCGAAGAGGGCAAGGTCACCGAGGGTTTCATGCTGGAGTTTCTGCAGAGCCACACCAATGTGGTGTACCAACCGCCGTACCACAGCCGTGCCTACAGTGGCATCAATCCCTATGCACTGGGATTCGCGATGTACCGCGACATCCGGCGAATCTGCGAATCGCCCACGGAGGAAGACCGGCGCTGGTTTCCCGAGATAGCCGGCTCGGACTGGCGCACGACCCTGGATTTCGCGATGCGCAACTTCAAGGACGAGAGCTTCATCGCCCAGTACCTCTCACCCAGCCTGATTCGCGAGATGAAGCTGTTTGCGGTGGTCGACGACGACCGCGATGACAAACTCGAGATTGCCGCGATCCATGACGATGCCGGTTATCGGTCGGTCCGCCAGACCCTCGCCGACCAGTACAACCTGGGCAACCGTGAACCGAACATCCAGGTCTGGAATGTCGATGTCTACGGGGACCGCTCGCTGACCCTCCGCCACTTCATGCACGATCGCCGCCCGCTGGGCGACACCACGCAGGAGATGCTGCGACACATAGGGCGGCTATGGGGTTACGCGGTGCGGATCGAGAGTGTGGATGAGGATGGCGGGATCGTTTCCGTCGGTGAATGCCCTGCCTGAGCCCACAGCAGGCGCCGCCCGGCCTCCCGGCACAACAGTATTCGCTCAGCGTT
>JAGRHB010000079.1:0-4279 GCA_020445245.1 Gammaproteobacteria bacterium | reverse complement strand
CCGGCCCTCCGACCCGCCGCGGAACCCGTCGCGTCCATACCCTCAGCAGCCGGCGCCAGCGTGCAGCCACCGTCTCCCGCAGACCCGGCACTGTGCCAGCCGATCCCAGCTGCCCGCCGACCAGCAACGCCTGGGGCACGCGCTGGCGGATCGACGCGGCGACACGCCCAGTCAGGCCTGGTTCGGCCGACACGCTGACCCACAACACATTGATTGCAAAGTTGATATCCGCGAACACCACCTGTCGCCCGTACGATTCGCAGACCTCGCGAATCAACCCGGCAACGCACTCGCGCCGATTCGGCGGCGTACCGCCCAGACCCGGGATCAACATCATGAAATCGGCCACGCTGCGGCCCGCCTCGTCGCGCGTGGGCGCCAGCTTCCAGAGTGGCTGCGCCGGGTCCAGCCGGGGTCTGTTGAGCGGCAGCTTGGGGGTGTGATCCGCGGATGCCATGTCCAGACAGGATAGACGGCCCGGGACAATCCGCCGTTAAAGACTTGTCTGGGTCGGCCGAATAAAAAGGCTACACAAGAACACGATCTCACAATGCGCTTTCAGGGGAGAAAATGGAACACAGCGAGATGAGCGAAATCGACCCGGCACTGCTGCAAAAGGTGCCGTTCGGCCTGTTGCTGAGCGACAGGGACGGCCGCGTCAGCTGGCTCAACGACGCCATGGCACAGATGCTCGGTGCACCGGACCTGGACCTGCTTGGGCGTAACCTGGGCGAGTTGGGTGACCCCGCTCAGCGCCTGATCACGGGCGAGTCACGGCTGGTGCAGATCGGCAGCGACCGTCGCTGGGTGATCCGGGAGACCCACCGCGCAGCCGACGGCAGCTGCCTGTACGTGGCGCTCGACGTCACCGCGCAGGAGCAGCTGGCGGAAGAGAATGCGCGGCTGCACCAGCAGGTCGAGGACCTGAAGCTCACCGACGACCTGACCGGCTTGCCCAACAAGCGCGCCATCAGCCAGGCGCTCGATCTGCATGTGTCACGGAGTCGGCGCTACCAGAACCCCCTGAGCGTGGTGCTGGTCCACATCGAGCTGAACGCCCTGTCGGGCATCCAGCCGCTGTCCAGCGACCCTGTCGTGCTGGCGGTATCGCGCTTCCTGCGCGATCGCCTGCGTTGGGTCGACCAGATCGCACGCTGGGAGGACAACCTGTTTCTCCTGGTCCTGCCCGAGACCACCGAGGCGGACGCGCGCGGCCTGCTCGACAAGATTGCCGGCGAGCAGGACAGCATGCTGCTGCCCGAGTCGTATGCGGAAGCGCGTCCGAAGCTGGCGTTTGGCCTGGCCTGCTGGAAGAAGGGCGACGACATCCGCACTCTGCTGCGCGACGCACTCCACGACCTGCGGGGCGACAGCGGCGCCTGACAGCCGCCGACGGCGCCATGAGCGAAGCGGCGACAGATGATTCGACAGGGCCCGGGCGCAAGGCGCTGAACCGCATTGTCGGGCGCTTTCTCGCCCTGTGCGATGAACGCCTGCTGCGCATCCGCGCGACACTGACCCACGAGCAGCGCAGCCTGTTCGACCTGTTGCCGCTGCTGTGGCACGTCAACCACCCGATGCTGCCGGGTTTCGTATCGTCCGACACCCCGGCCGGCATGGCCTCCTACCGGCCGGGACGCGACGAGCTGCTGCTGGCCCGACGCTACGCCCGCGGCTTCAAGGAAGAGAAACAACCGCACCGCGAGCTGCCGATCCTCGGTCTGTACCTGATGGGCAGCATGGGCAGCCTGGGTCAGACCGCCGGCAGTGATATGGACTTCTGGCTTTGCTACAGCGGCGACATCGACGAACGCGGCCGCCGGTTGCTGCGACACAAGGCCGCTTTGCTGGAAAACCGCGCCGCCGAGGTCGGCCTGCACGCGCATTTCTTCCTGATGCATGCCGAATCGTTTCGCGATGGGGCCGCCGAACAGCTGTCCAAGGAAAGCAGCGGACACACTCAGCACACACTGCTGCTCGAAGAGTTCTACCGCACCGGGATCCTGATTGCCGGCAACCCGGTGCTGTGGTGGGTGGTGCCGCCGGCACATGAGCACGACTACACGCGCTATACGCAGCGGCTGGTCGAAAAGCGCTTTATCCGGCCGCAGCAGTGGCTGGATTTCGGCGGCCTCCAGACACTGCCCGCCGAGGAGTTTTTCGGCGTCGCCCACTGGCAGCTGTTCAAGGGCATAGACGCGCCCTACAAATCGCTGCTCAAGCTGATGCTGCTGGAGGCCTACGCCGCCGAATACCCCAACGTCGACTGGCTGTGCATGGAAACCAAGCGCGCGGTATACAGCGGCGACGAGCCGGATGCGGACAGCGTCGACCCCTACCTGCTGATCCTGCAACGCATCACCAACTATCTGGGATCACGCAACGAGACCGAGCGACTGCAACTGGCACGGCGCGCCTTCTACTTCAAGGCCGGGCATGGCCTCATGCGCAGCGGTGCTGTGACCGACTGGCGCCACCGGCAGATGGCCGGGCTGTGCCGCAAGTGGGGCTGGAGCGATGCCGAGATCCGCCTGCTCGACACCCGGCCGGAGTGGAAACTCGAGCGCGTCGTCGACGAGCGCAATGCCCTGGTCTCCGAGCTCTCTCGAAGCTACCGCCTGTTGACCGAATTCGCCCGTGAGCAGGATGCAATCGCCAACATCAACACCCGCGAGCTGGCGCTGTTGGGGCGCAAGCTCTACGCCGCGCTGGACAAGCGGCCGGGCAAGATCGACCGCGTCAACCCGGGTATCTCGCGCGACCTGTCCGAGCGCACGCTCTGGCTGCGCAAAATGACCGACGAGCCAGTACGTTGGCAGTTGTTCCTGCGCCCGCCGGACGAGCTCCCGCAGACCCCGGTCAAGACCAGCATCAGCCTGGTCGAGATCCTCACCTGGCTGCACGTCAACGGTGTATGCGAGCGGAGCACACAGGTCCACTATCTGCCCAAGCTGCCGGGGTACGGCGAACCCGAACCGGACAAGATCCTCAAGACCCTGCGCAAGCGCCTGAGCCGCGGGACGCCGGGGGACGGCGGCCTGGAGGCCTACGCCGACATGGCGCAGGGACGGCTGTCGATCTGGTTCGTCAACGTCGGGCACAACCCGCTGGCCAGTCATGCCGATGCCGGCTACCAGCTGATCAGTGAACGTGTCGATGCACTGAGTTTCGGCGCAGCGCACGAATGCCTGGTGGCCAACGTCGAACACCTGTACACGACCTCATGGGGCGAGGTGCGCATCGAACGCCACCCGGAAGGCGGTGAAGGCCTGCTCAACTGCCTGTGTCGCTACCTGGACCTGTTCGCACCGCACATTGCCCTGCCGGGACCGATTGCCGCCTACAGTTTCTCCTCGACCCGGGGGAGCGCGATCGCCAGCCGCGTGGCACGCCTCGCGCAGGCCATCGCCGACGCGTTCAACAAGCTCGGGCTCGAGCTCCGTTACCTGCTGCGTATCGGCGATCACTATTTCCAGATCCACCGTCGGGGAGCGCACTACGCCTGGGCGCTGATCGGTGAATCCGCCGATCTCGAGGGCCACCTGGCCGATGCCAGCGCGGGGTTCATTCCAACGTGCATCGACCGCATCAGCCTGCAGGACTCGCCTTTGCCCACGCTGATGCAGCGCAACGAACCCGGGCTGATCCAGGTCTTCTACGAACCGCGGGAGCGGGGCATTCAGTTGTACGTGTTCACCGAGAGCGGGGCACTGTTCCAGCAATGGGTGGGCGGCGCCGATGAGCACCACTTGCTGGTGCAGCAGCAGCGCTTTCTCGACACCGTGGCGAGCCGACGCATCCTCGCGTCGCCCGAGGGCACCGCCGACCCGCAACCACAGTTTGCACGGGTCACCCGGCTGGCAAACAACGACTGGCAGGTAACAACGGTCCAGGTGCCGCGCAGCCGCTTTACCGACCACACGGAGATGGTCCTGGCAGTGAGTGCCGGCTGTCGGTTGCAGGACGGATTCCGGTTGCAGTTCGGCAACCGTGAGTTCGACTCCCTGATGTACGGCGATGCGATGTACCGCGAAGTGGCCAGCCATCTGCGCGCGCTGCGCCGTGGCGGCGAGTTCTACCCTGTGTACCTGACCGGCGTGATCAGCGCCGAGGGCGACGCCGGCGGGCCCTGCCCATTGATCGACCTGCTACGCCTCAAACGGACGGTCGAGGAACGCCTGGTGGCGGCGATGCAGACCAGCGGCTGAGCACGCGGCGGCACGGGCCACCGGAACCCTCTGCGTGCAGGTTATACTGCAGTGCTGCTGAAACTGCGGAG
>JAGRHB010000078.1 GCA_020445245.1 Gammaproteobacteria bacterium | reverse complement strand
AGGGATTCCAGTAGTTGAATTCGAATGCGAGGCGGCCGATCTGTGATGACACCGTCGGCCTCACATCGTGCGGTACCGCACTCAGGTCGATGACGGTTATCTGCCGCTTCGGTTCACCGAGACCGATGAAGTCGCGCAACAGGTCTTCGAGGTCGGCGGATTTCACGCGCTTGCGAGGTCGGAACAGAAAATCGTAGCGCGAGTCATTGAACATCGCCTGGAAGCGCACCAGGAACTCGTCGAAGGCACCGAACAGCGGCCCCTTCGTCTTGCCGAAGTCGAACTGCTGCTCGTTGGCCTGCTTGAAGTGCAGGTACAGGTCCTTGAGCGAGAAATGCACCGGCGAGTCCACCGACAGGCGATCGATCCCGAGATCCGAGTTTCCCTTCTTGCGCAGCGTGTACAACACCTCGCGCATGAACGAGATCTGCAACGAGGCATTCGGGTCGGTACGGTCGACCAGCAGGTCCACCAGTTCCGAATAGGTCAGCAGCCAATACGGGATCTCCAGCGTGCGGGCATCGACATGTCGCACCATGTCGCCCGGGAAGGCGCTGTGAAAGCGGCCGTTGGCATCACGCCAGCCGTACTCGCCATGCAGATCGAGGAGCACGATGTGCGCCTTGGGCATCAGCTTGACAGTGCGCTGCAGCAGGCTGCTCACCGCCCAGGACTTGCCCGACCCGGATTGTCCGAGGATCGCCAGATGGCGGTTGAACAGCAGGGTCGGATCGGCAAACACACGCAGTTCCGGACGCTGGCTGAGGCGACCGATGTGCAGGCCGTGGCGTCGCACCGAATCGAACATCGCTTCGAGCTGGTTGCCCTCGGCCATATACACAGGCGTCTCCAGAGGTGGGAATCGTCCGACGCCGCGAAAGAACTGGCCGTCGGCGGTGACTTCGCCGAGTGGCAGCATCCGCACCAGGCGCGCCGTTTCCTGACCGCGCGCCTCAGTCCATGCGCTCACGATCTGGCAAAGTACCTGCTCGTGCTGGCCACGTGCGATGGTGTAGGCGCCGACCTGCCCGATGGCGACGTGTTCGACGCCGACCTGACGGTAGCCCTCGAAGCGCTCACCGACCGAGTGCAGTCGTGCGACGAAGGATGCACCGGAGACGTCGGTGAGTGTGCCGAGCAATCCTGGATCTGTGTTCGTCATCAAGCGTCCTTTCAATGTGTCGATCGTGGCCAAGAATACCCGCAAGTACCTGAATTCCCAAGAACGCGCAGGGGATACTGTGTCTGACATCTCGGTTCGGCGGCCTTAGAATAGCCACTCGAAATTCGAGGAGAATCACCCAGATGTCACGAGTCACGGTTATTGGTGCCGGGTTTGCCGCCCTGACGGCCGTCCGCAAGCTGCGCGCGGCGGATGCGCGTATGGGTATCGACCTGATTGCCCCAAAACCTGAGTTCGTCTATTACCCGGGGACCATCTGGATCCCGACCGGGTTGCGACAGCCAAAGGATCTCGTGGTCCCGCTCGGCAACTTCTTTGCCCGTATGGGCGTGACCTATCACCAGGCCGCGGCAACTGGACTGCGTGATGCCGGGCGCACGGTGGTGACTGACCAGGGCGAGTTGGCCAACGACGGCCTGATCATCGCCAGCGGTGGACGCTTCATCCGCAAGCTGCCGGGAATCGAGCATTCTTTCCTGCCGTGTGGCGGTGTCGAGGTGACCACCCAGATCCGCGACCGTTTGGCGACGATGGAGGGTGGCACCCTCGCGTTCGGCTTCGCCGGCAATCCCAATGAGCCCTCCGCGATGCGCGGCGGCCCGGTGTTCGAGTTCCTGTTCGGTATCGACTCCTTCCTGCGCCAGCAGGGGCGGCGCGACAGATTCAGGCTGGTGTTTTTTACTCCCGCTGAGAAGCCCGGCCAGCGACTCGGCCCCAAGGCCGTGGACGGCCTGATGCGCGAGATGGCAAAGCGTGACGTCGAGACCCACCTGGGTCACAAGTTGAAAGGGTTTACCGCCGACAAGGTAATGACCGAGGGTGGTGAGTTTGCGGCCGACCTGATCCTGTTCATGCCCGGAATGACCGGCAACCAGTGGTTCGACAACACCGATCTGCCGCGTTCACCGGGCGGTCTGCTGCAAGGCGACCGGTTCTGCCAGGTCGAGGGTTGGGACAAGGTGTACGTGGCCGGTGACTCGGGGAGTTTCCCGGGACCCGATTGGCTGCCGAAGCAGGCGCACATGGCCGACCTGCAAGCCGAGGCGGCAGTCGCCAACCTGATGGATGCGTTCGATGGTAGGCCGGCGAGCCACACTTTCAAATCAGAACTGATGTGCATAGTCGATACGCGCTCCAGCGGCATGTTCGTGGCACGCACGCCCAGTCGCAACATCGTGCTGCCATCGTTCATCGGCTTTCACTGGGCCAAGCGCTTCTTCGAATGGATGTACCTGCGCCAGTACCGCTAGGATCCCCGGTACGCAGGAGGCCAGCCGCTGGCCGATGGGGTGGCGGCGGAATCGCCAAGAGGGTTCAATCGCTGAGCAGCAGCTTGGTCGATATAGCCAGCGAGACGACGACAAGCAGGGGGCGAATCAGCCGCGTGCCGTGGCGGATCACCAGGTGCGAACCTATCCAGGCACCTGCCATCTGCGCCAGGCCCATCGGCAGGCCGACCTGCCACACCACTTGTCCGGCCAACGCGAAGAAGATCAGCGACGCAATATTGCTGGTGAAGTTGAGCACCTTGGTCCCGGCGGTTGCGCGGCGCAGGTTGTAGCCCAGCAGCAGCACGAATGCGGCAGCAAAGAAACTGCCGGTGCCCGGGCCGAAGAATCCGTCGTAAAAGCCCAGGCTGAAACCGATCAACAGACCGAACAGACCATGGCTGATACGGTGATGCGCGTCCTGATCGCCGATACGTGGTGAGAACAGGAAATACAGTGCGAATGCGATCAACAGCGCGGGCACGATGTGGTTCAGCAGGTCCGAGCCCAGGCGCTGCACCGCCAGCGTGCCGGACACAGAACCGATGAAGGTCATCACGATCGGTATGCGCAGACGCCGCAGGTCGATCTCGCCGCGGCGGATGAAGTTGTACGACGCGGTAAAGGTGCCAAAAGAGCCCTGCAGCTTGTTGGTGGCCAGCGCCTGAACCGGCGGTAGCCCGGCCCACAGGATCGCCGGCAGCGCCAACAGGCCGCCGCCACCGGCAATCGCGTCGATCATGCCGGCCAGGCCGGCGACGCCGACCAGCAGCATCAGGGTATCCAGAGGAAGTGCTTCCACCATCACTTAACCGATCCGCGGCGATTGCACGACGGTTGCGGGCCGAGGTCGGCGTGCGCGTCGCAGGGGCGGGCTGACTGGCATGGCGGGTCCTTGGTGTGCGGCCTGGCGAGACAATGGCCGTCAAGGATAGGGCAGCGGCAGGCGCGGCCAAAGCGAAATCGTGTGGACCGCGATAGCTCCGATTGCACAATCTCCGGAGCAACTGCGGGGGCTCAATGGGCTGCGGTGATCTAAGATACCCGCTCCGCAGGTTTCGGGTCGGGCAACGACGGCATTGGCGATGACAGCACTGGCACTGGAGAACTTGAGCAAGACCTACCGCAATGGCCATGAGGCGCTGCGCGGCATCGGCCTGCAGGTCGAGCGGGGCGACTTCTTTGCGCTGCTGGGGCCGAACGGGGCGGGGAAGTCCACCGCCATAGGCATCATCAGCTCGCTGATCAACAAGTCCGCCGGGCGGGTAGGCGTGTTCGGTCACGATCTGGATACGGAACCCGCCGCGGTGAAATCCAGCATCGGCCTGGTTCCGCAGGAATTCAACTTCAACCAGTTCGAGCCGGTGGTCGAGATTGTCGTCAACCAGGCCGGGTATTACGGCATCGCGCGGCGTGAGGCGTACCAGCGTGCCGAGGTCTACCTGAAACAGCTGGATCTGTGGCCCAAGCGCGACACCCAGGCTCGGACGCTGTCTGGGGGAATGAAGCGCCGCCTGATGATCGCCCGGGCATTGGTGCACCGCCCCCGGCTGCTGATCCTCGACGAGCCGACCGCCGGTGTGGATATCGAGATCCGGCGCTCGATGTGGGACTTCCTGCGTGAGATCAATGGCCAGGGTACGACGATCATCCTCACCACCCACTACCTGGAGGAGGCCGAGAGCCTGTGCCGCAACATCGCGATCATCAAC
This sequence comes from Gammaproteobacteria bacterium, assembly GCA_020445245.1. The sequence goes on along the minus strand of JAGRHB010000078.1, from coordinate 3,695 downwards.
CATGGCAGGATCGCCGAGCGAGCCAGGATGGCCGACCTGCTGCGGCGCCTGCACACGCAGGCGTTCGTGCTGGATATCCGTGATGCCCTACCATCGATCGACGACATTCCCGGGTTCGGCGTGACACTGCTCGACAGCACGACACTGGAGGTCACGGTAAACCGTGATCAGGGGCTGAACCCCTTGTTCAGCGTGTTGAGCGAACGCGGCATCGAGGTATTGAGCCTGCGCAACAAACAAAACCGGCTCGAGCAGCTGTTCATCGATATGGTGAAAGGTGGCGTCGAAACCGGGGGGCGTGGGGCATGACACAGACCACCGTCTACTGGGTCGCGTTCAAGACCATTCTTACCAAGGAGATCCTGCGCTTTGCCCGTATCTGGGTGCAGACCGTGTTGCCGCCAGCGATCACGATGGCCCTGTACTTCGTGATCTTCGGCAAGCTGATCGGGGCGCAGATCGGCGACATGGACGGATTTCGCTACATCGACTTCATCGTCCCCGGCCTGATCCTGATGTCGGTGATCTCCAACAGCTACGCCAACGTCGTGGCGAGTTTCTACAGCAGCAAGTTCCAGCACAACATCGAGGAGCTGCTGATCGCGCCAATTCCCAATTTCGTGATACTCGCCGGCTATGTCGGGGGCGGTGTGGCGCGCGGTGTCGTGGTCGGCGTGGTGGTAACCATGGTCTCGATGTTCTTCACCGATCTGAGCATCCACAGCTACGGCGTCACGCTGGTGGTGTTCGTGCTGACCTCGGTGCTGTTCTCGACCGCCGGTTTCATCAACGCGGTGTATGCGAACAGTTTTGATGACATCTCGATCGTACCGACGTTCGTGTTGACGCCGTTGACCTATCTTGGTGGCGTGTTCTACTCGATCAGTCTGCTGCCGCCGTTCTGGCAGACCGCATCGCTGGCCAACCCGGTGCTTTACATGGTCAATGCGTTTCGCTATGGCCTGTTGGGGGTCAGCGATATCGCGATGTGGCAGGCATTCGCGATCATCATCGGCTTTGTGATTGCACTCGGCGCCTTCGCGATGTGGCTGCTGCGGCACGGCGTGGGTATCAAGAGCTGATGCCCCCCGGCCCCGCAGCCAGCCGCAGGCGCGCGCAGTGGTCCTGGGCCTTGTACGACTGGGCCAACTCGGCGTTCGCCACCACGGTCATGGCCGGCTTCTTTCCGGTGTTTTTCAAGTCGTACTGGGCGACCGGCATGTCGGCGACCGAGAGCACGCTGCGCCTGGGTATGGCCAACGCCGTAGCCTCGATGCTGGCCGTGCTGCTGGCGCCGGTGCTCGGTGTGATCGCCGACCGTAGCGGACGCAAGAAGGGCCTGTTGCTCAAGTTGGCGATGCTCGGTGTGCTGATGAGCGGCGGGCTGTTCCTCGTCGGCGAGGGCTACTGGCTGGTGGCGGCGGGGCTCTATGTGCTCGGTGTGATCGGGTTCACCGGCAGTAACGTCACTTACGACGCGATGCTGCTCGATGTTGCCGGCAAGGACGAACTGGAACGCGTGTCGGCACTCGGTTTTGCGCTCGGCTATCTCGGCGGTGGCCTGCTGTTCGCGATCAACGTGCTGATGGTGCTGTATCCCGAGGCGTTCGGTCTGGCGGACAAGGCCGAGGCGGTGCGGGTGGCGTTTCTCACCGTGGCGGTCTGGTGGGCGGTGTTCTCGTTGCCGGTGCTGCTGTTCGTGGACGAGGTGCCGCACCCGCAGGCCCGCTCTTTCTCCAGTGGGATGCGCCACGCCTGGCAGGAGTTTTCCGCGACATGGCGGATTCTCCGGCGGTTGCCAATGGCGTTCACCTTTCTGATCGCGTACTGGTGCTACATCGACGGGGTCGACACCATCGTGCGCATGGCGGTCGACTACGGCCTGTCGCTTGGGTTTGCCGCCGACAGCCTGCTGACCGCGTTGCTGCTGACCCAGTTCGTCGGCTTCCCGGCCGCGTTGCTGTTCGGTCGCATCGGTGACCGCATAGGCGCCAAGCGCGCCATCTGGCTGGCCCTGATCGTGTACGTGGTCGTGGTGTTCTGGGCCTGGCGCATGACGGCCAGCTGGGAGTTCTACGGACTGGCGATCGTGATCGGGCTGGTGCAGGGCGGCATCCAGGCGATGAGCCGTGCGCTGTATGCGCGCCTGATACCCGCGGAACACGCCGGCCGCCTGTTTGGTCTGTACAACATGATGGGCAAGTTTGCGGCCGTCGTCGGTCCACTGCTGGTGGGGTGGTTTGCGGTTTGGAGCGGCAGTGCGCGCACCGGGATCCTCAGCGTGCTGTTGCTGTTTCTCGCCGGCGCCTGGCTGCTGGGTCGCGTGCGCGTCGCCGAGGGCGAGCGCGAAGCGGCGGCCCTGGGAGCTTGAATGGTCTACCTCGCCCTGTTGCTGCTGGTGCTGGCCGCTATCTTTCTGCCGCAGGTCTGGGTGCAGCACGTGCTGGCGCGCTACAACCGTGATCCGGAGCCGAACTTCCCGGGCACAGGCGGTGAACTGGCGCGCCACCTGCTGAAACGTTTCGGTCTCGATGACGTCAAGGTGGAGAGCACCGAGACAGGCGACCACTATGACCCCGCCAGCCGCTGCGTGCGTCTGACCAGGGACAAGTTCGACGGGTGCACGCTCACCGCGATCACGGTCGCCGCGCACGAGTGCGGTCATGCACTGCAGCATGCCGGCAGCGAGCCGATGTTCATGCTGCGCTCGCGACTGGCGGCGTCAGCCGTCTGGGCAAGCCGTTTGGGGTCATTTCTGATCTTTGCCGCACCGATGCTCGCCCTGGTGTCGCGTGCGCCGTCGCCGGCACTGGTCTCGGCGCTGGGCGGTTTCCTCATCATGGGGTTCGGCGTCGTGGTGCAACTGGTGACCCTGCCGGTCGAACTCGACGCCAGCTTCCGCAAGGCCCTGCCGCTGCTCGAGGCCGGCTACCTCGAACCGGACCAGGTGCCGGCGGCGCGGCGCATCCTGCGTGCAGCGGCCTGGACCTATGTCGCGGCCTCGCTGGCCAGCCTGCTCAACTTCTGGCGCTGGCTGGCGATCCTGCGGCGTTGAGCGGCTAACAGCGGTACCTCGCGGTTCAGCCCGTGCGGGCCAACGTCGAGGACGGGCGCTCGCCGAACAGGGCGATGTACTCGCGGCTGAAGCGGCTGAGGTGGAAACACCCGCTGGCGTAGGCGACGGCCGCGACCGTGGTCTCGGCGCGGTCTTGCGTCAGCAACATGCGGCGCGCGTGCGACAGCCGTGCCAGCATCAGGTAACGCTGCGGTGTGACGCCGAGCAGGGTGACGAAGGCGCGCTCCAGCGTCTTCACGCTGGTGCCGGCCGCGGCGCACAGGTCGGTAACTCTGATCGCCTCGTTGAAGTGGCCATGCAGAAAGTCGCGCGCCCGGGATACCGCGAGGCGCTGGCGGCCTGTCGCGCAATGACTGCCCGCAGCCAGTGCCTGCGGCAGCGCGGTCGCGTACGCCGCCAACAGTCCCTGCAACATTCCCTGCACCGAAAAGTCACGGCCGCTTGGATCATCCCCGGCGGCGGTCGGCGACGCCGCGGCGACCAGCAGTTCGGACAGCTGTGCCACGCGTGACGTCGCGGCAGGGGTGGCAGTGACAATGCCGCATTGGCGTGGCGGGCAGTGCACGCCGAGCCGGTCCAATGTCGCGCGGTCGACCTGCAACGCACTCCAGCGGGTTTG
>JAGRHB010000077.1 GCA_020445245.1 Gammaproteobacteria bacterium | reverse complement strand
AGTATCGTGAGCTTGCGCTCGCGCTCGTTTTCGAGTGTACGCGTGGCCATGATGGCGGGGACATTGCAGCCGAATCCGACGATCAACGGCACGAAGGCCTTGCCCGGCAGACCGATCGCGCGCATCGAGCGGTCCATGACGAATGCCGCCCGCGCCATGTAACCGGAATCCTCGAGCACCGACAGAAAGAGATACAGCGCGGTGATGATCGGTATGAAGGTCGCCACCACCTGCAGGCCGGCACCGGCACCGTCTGCCAGCAGGACGCGCACCCAATCCGGCCCACCAGCCGCACTGATCAGCTCGCCGAAGCCATCCACGAACAGAGCACCGGCCACACCGTCGAAGAAATCGATGAATGCTCCGCCGACGTTGATGGTGAACAGGAACATCAGGTACATCACCGCCAGGAACAAGGGGATACCGGTCCAGCGTCCCAGAACCAGACTGTCGATTCGGTCGCTCAGCGTTCGCCTGAAGGTATCGGCCTGCCGGGTGACCTCGCGTGCCAACACGTGGGCGTGTGTATAGCGACTGTCCGCAATAGCCAGACCGACGTCCTTGCCATAGCGCTCCCCGACCCAATGACGCACCCCCGTGATCGCTGACTCCATCTCGTCGGGCAGCGGCCGTTCACCATCGCCTTCCAGCATCTTGAGTGCCAGCCAGCGCCGGTTGACCGGGTCGGCATCGTCGAGCAGCGGCGTGATGCGCAGCAGCGCCTGCTCGACTGCTTCGTCCAGCGCCAAAGGAAAACCCGGTGCCTGGCGATTGTCGGCCACCGCCAGCATCCTCGCCTGCAACTCGCTCAATCCCTCGCCAGTCGTGGCCACGATCGGCACCACCGGGCAGCCGAGGCGCCGCGCCAGCTCCTGGGTGTCGATCGCGATGCCACGTCGCCGTGCGACGTCCATCATGTTCAGGGCGACCACCAGCGGCACCCCCATCTCCAGTAACTGGACCGAGAAGTACAGGTTTCGTTCGAGGTTGGCCGCGTCAATGACATTGACCACCAGGTCGGCCTCTCGGGCCAGCAGGTAATCCCGGGTTACCCGTTCGTCGAGCGAGGCCGCATCGAAGGAATAGATGCCCGGCAGGTCGACCACGGCAACCGCGCGCCCGTCGATGCGGCAACGCCCCTCCTTGCGCTCGACGGTCACACCCGGCCAATTGCCAGTCTTCTGCCGTATTCCTGTGAGTACATTGAACAGTGCAGACTTGCCGCAGTTGGGGTTTCCCGCAATCGCGACCGTCAGTCCAGGGTGATGCTCGCTTCCAGACGTGCCCAGCTTGCCCATCGTCATTCGAGCACCTCGGCAAACAGTTTGTGCGCCACGCCTTCACCCAGGGCGACGCGATTGGCGCCCCGGGCAACCACCACACCGCCGTCACGCCGTTGCACCAGTTCGAGTTCGCCACCGATGCTAAGGCCGAGGGCAAGCAGTCGGCGCTGCAGGCGCATTCCGCCATCCACGCGCACCAGTCGCAGGCGCTGACCGACCGTCAGTTGGTTGAGTGGGATCAAGCGCGACACAGCCGGGACCTCATGAATGATAATGATTTGCAATATCGCAAATCATCGCGCGATGTGCAATATCAGTAAATACTGTTTTTGGGGTTTTTTGAGCTGGCGCAGATTTCGCCCGCCAGTTTCGGCGGATCCGGCACCCGACGGCGGTGATTGGGGCATGCCCCAGGGCGACCGACGCCGTCGTTGTGCGCCGCAATATGCGCTGGGAAACATGGGACGGTGCTTAAAGCACCTATTGCAACGGCCGCTACCTGACAGGTGGCCTGGCAAACCTTCCAGGCTGTTGCCGAAACCAACGGAGGGGGGGTGCGTGATTCGCCTGGGTCACAATACGGCCAACTGGCTGAAAGTTGCGACGGCGATCGCGATCCTGGTGACGCTGGCAGCGATGATCAATGCCCAGGGGGAACAAACGCTGCGCCGCGAGGTGGAGCGCAATCTCACCTCCCTGGTAGACGTCATCGCCAACAGTATCGATGTGTTGTACCAGCAGGCCATCGGTGAGGTGCAATACATCGCCGCGCAGCCCCGGATCCGCGCCGCCGCCCAGGCGCTGTTGGTGTCACCCCAAGGGGGGGCCATGTCACCGCCCACCGTAACCCGGGAGCAGCTGCACCAACTGATGCAGCCACTGCTGCGCAGCAAGGGACTCCGGGGGTTTGCTATCGTCACACCCGACGGACGCAGCATCGCTTCCTCGGACGATCTCGACGTCGATGCCCCACACCCGGCCCAACTGCAGCCGCTCGCGCTCGCCCGAGTCTGGGCCGGGGGGACCCTGATCACCCAGCCACTGCCGTCCGATGCGCCCGGGCAGCCACCCACCATGTTTGCACTCAGCCCGATACGAGACGGCACAGGCGCCCCGATTGCACTGCTGGCATTGCGCCACGACCCCGAGGCCCTGCTGTACCACACCCTGCGCCTCGGCTTCACAGGAAGGTCGGGGGAAAGCTACGCGTTCGACCGCGACGGCCTGTTGCTGTCGGAAAGCCGCTTCGACGAGCAGTTGCGGGCGAGCGGGGCCCTGAAGGGAGCCCAGCGCAGCTTCCGCAATATCAGCCTAACGCCTCCAGGCAGTGATTCGTTGACCCTTATGGCGGCATCGGCAACAGCGGGCAGGAGCGGCGTCAATGCCGATGGCTATCCAGACTATCGCGGCGTGAACGTCGTCGGTGCCTGGCGCTGGATGGCTTCCTACAATTTCGGTATTGCGGTCGAAGCAGACTCGGTTGAGGCAATTCCGGGCATATCGCTGATCCAGAACGCACTGGCCGGCATCACGCTGGTGGCATGCGCCCTTCTGGTTTTCATCGCGCTGATGTCGAACCGGCAAAAGACCAGGCTGCAGGACAGGGTCGATGCCCAGACCAGCGATCTGCAACATGAACAGGCCAAGCTGCAGCGCATGTTTGATACGGCGCCGAACGGCCTTATCACCACCGACCATCGGGGCCGGATCACGGATTTCAGCCTCTGCGCCGAAGGTATCTTCGGTCGCCGGAAAAGTGAGGTGATCGGTCAGCCGCTGGCCGGATTGTTTGCCGAGACACTGCCCCCGCTGGATGCAGGATCAGCAGATGCTCACCTGCAGATCAACGCCCGGCGCCCCAGCGGAGACCTGGTACCGGTGCAACTCTCACTAAGCAGCACTCACACTGTCCGTGGCGTATTCGTGCTCGCGATTGCTCGCGACATCAGCGATTACATTCGCGTCGAACAGGCGATGCGTGAAGAGATTCGGCGCCGCGAAGCGGCCGAACTGCGTCAGCGCCTGCTGCTGGACGCGGCCGGCGAAGGGATATTCGGGCTCGATGCCGCAGGACGGGTTACTTTCATGAATCCGGCCGGCGCGCAGTTGCTCGGCTATGCGCCTGGGGAACTGCTCGGCCGCAGGTTGGCCGACGAAGGCCGCGATGCACCCGCTATCTGCAACGCAGACAACCCGTTGCTCCAGTCGGGCCGGTTCAACGGCAAGCATATGGAAACCACCCTAAGACGGCGCAACGGCACACACCTGGAAACCGGATTCACCCGTTCCCCGCTGTCGGCCGACGACGATGCCGGGGCCGTCGTGGTGTTCAGCGACATAGGTCCGCGCAAGCGCGCCGAGCAGTCCCTGCTGCTGGCCGAGAATGTGTTCCAGCACATCACCGAGGGCGTCCTGGTTGCCGACGCCAATGGGCGGATCCTGCGGGTCAACCGTGCGCTTTGCGACATGGTGGGTTACCGTGAGCAGGAACTGATCGGCCTAACCCGCCCGCCCTATCGCTCCGGTGAGCACCCACCGGTGTTCTATCAGCAGCTGTGGGACACCCTGCTAAAACAGGGCATCTGGGAAGGCGAAATCTGGAACCGGCGAAAGGACGGTGAGATCTTCCCGACATGGCAGACCCTGGTGGCCATCCATGACGAAGCCGGACGGCCTTCGCAGTACGTGTCAGTGATGCGCGACATCACCGAGCAGCGACGCAGCGAACAGCGCATCCACCGCCTGGCCTACTTCGACAACCTCACCGGGCTGCCGAACCGAGAACTGTTTTTCGACCGCTTCGACCACGCGATCCAGCGTGCGCAACGCCAGCGGCAACATCTGGCGCTGCTGTTTCTGGACCTCGATCGATTCAAGGACGTCAACGACAGCCTGGGACATCCGGTCGGCGACACCCTGCTCAAGGCGGTCGCCACGCGATTGCGGCAACTGGTGCGCGGTGAGGACACCATAGCCCGACTCGGCGGTGACGAGTTCACGATCCTGCTCGAGTCAGCGGGAAACCACCGCAGCATCGAGCAGATCGCACACAAGGTGGTTCAGGCGCTTTCGCAGCCCTTCGAGCTCGGCGGTCACCATCTGCACATCGGCACCAGCGTGGGAATCAGCCTGTATCCCGACGATGGCGACGACGCCACCGCATTGGTCAAACACGCCGACGCGGCGATGTACCAGGCAAAGGCATCGGGGCGCAACAATTTCCAGTTCTATTCAGCGGCACTGTCAACCCGAACCAGTGAGCGGGTCGCACTCGAAGGACGGCTGCACCGGGCGATCCAGAACCAGGAGTTCCTGCTGCACTACCAGCCGCAGTTCACCGCCGACGGACGGATCGTCGGTGTCGAGGCCCTGATTCGCTGGGATGATCCGGTCGAAGGGCTGATCGCACCCAACCGCTTCATTCCCCTGGCGGAGGAGAACGGCCTGATCATCCCTATCGGTGAGTGGGCCCTGCGGGCCGCAAGCGGACAACTGCGCGCGTGGCAGCTTGAGGGTGCACCGCCGATGCGGATGTCGGTCAATCTTGCCGGACCGCAGATTGTTCGCGGCGATATTGTCTCAACCGTTTCATCAGTCCTTGAAGAGACGGAACTGGCGGCCAATTTTCTGGAACTCGAGATCACTGAAACCTTCGTGATGGAACACGTGGACCAGACCGTCGGCATCCTCAACGACCTGCGTAACCTAGGTGTACGCATTGCCATCGACGATTTCGGCACCGGTCACTCGTCGCTGGCCACCTTGAAGCGTCTGCCCGCAGACACATTGAAGATCGACCGCGCATTCGTGCGTGACATCCCACAGGATCGCAACGACATGGCCATCGCACGGGCCGTTCTCGCGATGGGCAGGGAGCTGCAACTCGAGACCGTCGCCGAGGGTGTCGAGACCGAAGCGCAGCGCGCCTTCCTCTCCCGGGAAGGCTGCGACTACTTCCAGGGCTTCCTCTACTCGCGACCGCTGCCTGCGGCCGAAGTGGCGATGCTGTGGCAGGACACGACCGTCGGACAGGTGAGGCAGAGATAGACATGTGGCCAACTCCTTCTTGACTTCGCATCGACCCACCAAGATGCGATCATCGGACAACCTCTTCCCGCCGATCTGACCAATGCAGAACCTTGCTCCACTGAACCTCGCCGCTGTCGACGCGATGCACATCCTGCCGCTCGGCATCGCTTTCGCCCTGGGACTCGTTGCGCGACTCGCCAGCCTGCCACCGCTGATGGGTTTCCTTGCCGCCGGCTTCGCCCTCGGGGCGCTCGGGATGCAGAACACGCCGTTGCTGCACGAGATTGCCGATCTCGGGGTGACCCTGTTGTTGTTCACCATCGGACTGAAGTTGCACGTCAAGGATCTCGCGGCCCCGGTGGTTTGGCTCACCGCAGGCGTACACATGGTGGTGACAGTTGCAGTGGTCGCGCTCGTGACCGGGGCACTCGCAGTACTGGGAGTGGGCCTGTTTGCCGGAATCACGACCTCCACCGCATTGCTGATCGGCTTTGCCCTGAGCTTCTCCAGCACCGTGTTTGCGGTAAAGGTGTTTGAGGCCCGCGGCGAAATGGGTGCAATCCACGGTCGTATCGCGATCGGACTGCTGATCGTGCAGGACATCTTTGCGGTCGTGTTCATCGCCGCCTCCGCAGGTACTCTCCCCAGCGTATGGGCGCTGATGCTGATCGGCCTGATCCCGCTCCGGCCGCTGCTGCTGCTGATCCTGGAAAAGGTGGGGCACGGTGAGCTGTTGATACTGATGGGCTGGATACTGCCATTGGCCGGTGCAGCACTGTTCGAGTCTGTCGGTATCAAGGCCGACCTCGGCGCCCTGGTCCTCGGAATACTGCTGGCCGGGCACGCGAAAACCAACGAGCTGGCCAAGGCGCTATTGAATTTCAAGGACTTGTTCCTGATCGGCTTTTTCCTTTCCATCGGCCTGTCCGGCGAAATCAGCTGGGCCACGCTCGGCACCGCCCTGATGCTGGTCGTGTTGATCCTTCCGATAAAGACCACGCTGTATTTCTTCCTGATGACCCGCCAGCGCATGCGCTCGCGCAGCGCGACGCTGGCGTCGCTCGGCCTGACCAACTTCAGCGAGTTCGGCCTGATCGTCGGCGCCGTCGGCGTCAGTCACACATGGCTGCAACCAGACTGGTTGTCGGTTATTGCGCTTGCCCTGGCGATCAGCTTCCTGGTCGCCTCTCCGCTCAATGGCATATCCAAGCAGATGTACGCACGCTGGCGGCACCCGCTGCACAAATTCCAGACCAGATCGCGCCTGCCGGGCGACGAGATGATCCGCGCCGGCAAGGCGCAGGTAGTGGTGTTCGGAATGGGCAGAGTCGGCACAGGGGCCTACGATTACCTGCGCTCGCGATGGGGGGAGGTCGTGCTCGGCATCGACATCAACGAAGACTATGTCGCGCGTCATCGCGAGGCAGGGCGCAATGTGACGCATGGTGATGCCACAGATGCAGACTTCTGGGCACGCGCCGAACGCAGCGGCCACGTCAAACTTGCGCTGCTGGCCTTCAGTGATCACAAGTCCAACATGGCCGTCGCGCGACTGTTGCGGGAACAGAAGTTCGACCTGCAGCTCGCATCGGTTGCCCACTACCCCGACCACGAAAGTGCGCTGCGCGAGGCCGGCGTGAACGCCGTTTTCAATTTCTACGCCAGCGCCGGCGAGAGTTTCGCCGAGCACGTGGTCGCAAACTTCGGCGATATGATCACAGCGGAACCCGCACAGGCCGCGCAAGCCGGCTGAACAGGGTGGGTGATGTGAATCACCATCACGGTATTCCTCAGTGGGTGCTGTTCAAGTTTCCCTGTCGGATGCCGCAAACATTGGCTGACGACACTGCAACGAATCAACACCGACAATGACCTCCCTGAGACCACCGCTGCATGGAATGAAAAGACCATGATCAACAGGTTTGCGGACCGATTTATCCTGGCCCTGCTGGCACTCGTCATCCTTTCCGGCAACGCGCTTGTGGCCGGGATCCATGGTGCCGACATGCCTCTGTTTCTCGCGGGCCTGCTGCAGGACCTGCTGGTCGTGGTGGTGATCGCCTACTACATGGTCAGGTTCGTGCGCCGCCCGGCGAAAGACCTGGTGGCGACACTGCAGCCGGGAGCGCAAAACGATCGTGTGGACCTGACAGTACGTCTCGAGGAACACACCCCGGGTCCGTGTCGTGAACTCAACCGGGTGGTGAACCTGTTCACCAGGACCTGCGACGACTCCGTCGCCGAGATCGCCGCTTCGGCCAGCAGGCTGATCCCGATCTCCAAGGAACTCGCCGACAGCTACGGTTTCCAGGCGCAGCGGGCCGGGATGCAGCGCCTGTACAGCCAGACGGTGGCGAACTCGATCACCAAGATGCAGGACTCATCCGCGGTCGTCTACCAGCATGTGGACGCAACGCGACACGCGATCGGCGAGACCCGCTCTCGCGTCGATTCCTGTCAAAAGGTCTTTCAGCAGACCGCGAGCAGCATGGACAGCCTGTCGGGCCAGATCGATCAGGCATCCGGCAGGGTCAGCGAACTGGATGCCCGCGGCAA
>JAGRHB010000076.1 GCA_020445245.1 Gammaproteobacteria bacterium | reverse complement strand
AGCTCCGCGCATCACGGCACACCAGGTTTCCCGGATCACGGACAGATGCACTCGAGTGCCCCCTGCGACCCTCCCTGGGTTCCTGCAGTGCACTGAATCGTCCTTGAGTTTGGGGGAACAACGAACCAGCCGGGCACTGACCAGCGACGATTTTCGCTGAGCGGTGCTTAGCGGCACAGCGGGCGACCACTTGAATTCCGTTCGAATGCGCTGCCTTTATTGCACGACATTGGGGCAATGTTCAACATCGCGCGGCCATGCTACAACACCCGCGCCAGCACCCGCGTGACCGCCATCGACACGATCGCGCCGCATCCGGCCAGCGCAGTGTCCTTCTGCGCATCCCACTCGTCGCCCTGGGTGCCCAGATAGGCCGCCCCGAGCTCCGGGCTGACAACGACGGCAACGACGGCCTCCAGCGCCTCGTAGAAGCCACTGAACCCGAACACTGTGATCACCACCATCAGATAGGACCACTGGGGTTTCACACCGGCGCCCCGGATCAACAGCTCGCGGAACGGGTAGGCGATCAGCAGGCCGAACGAGAAATGCACGATGCGGTCGTAGTGGTTGCGCGAAAGCTCGAACTGATCCTGCAACCAGAACCCGAACGGTGTCTCGGCGTAGGTGTAATGCGCGCCCACCAGGTGCAGGCTGAGAAAAATGCCGAACAGGCCATACGAAAGGTTGGAGAACGCGAAGCGGCGATAGGTGAGCAGCAGCAGGGCACCGTAGATGAAGACCAGCAGGTTCTCGAGCAACCAGTCACGGCGGTCGAACGGCTCGATCGCGGTGACGATCCACAGGCCGCCAAGCCAAAGCAGCAAGAGTTGCAGAAATCGATTGTCACGAAAGCGTTTTTCCATAGGCGCATGATCGCGCGAAACAGGCCGCGCTGCTCGGTATCAACGGCCGGGGTCTCGCGGATTGCTGCCGAAACCTGGTCGGCCCTGGGGTTTCGTCTTCGCTTTCTCCGACCACTTGTGCATCCGCGATTGACAGTTCGCATGGAGTTGACTGTGGCGAAATTGGCTTACTGCGCGAACCGTCAGGGCGACCGGAAACTCTCGGGTCGGCGGCGAAACGAAAAGGAGCAGGCAATGCAGCGACAGACTTACCTCACCATGGTCAGGGATCTCGCTGGCCAGGTCGAAGAGGTGTTCCCCTGGGATCTCGTGGATGAGATCGAGGGCGGGGTGACGCCTTTGCTGCTGGATATCCGTTGTCCGCACGAGTTTGCTGCCGCACACATTGCAGGTTCGATCAATGTGCCCCGCGGGGTCCTGGAGATCGCGGCAGACTACGGCTATGAGGAGACCGAGACCGAGCTGGTCGTCGCGCGAAACCGCCGGGTGATCGTGATCTGTCGGTCGGGCAACCGCAGCGTCCTCGCCGCCCACACCCTGGGCCTGCTGGGGTTCGGCGACGTCGCATCGCTGAAAACCGGCCTGCGGGGTTGGAATGACTTCGAGCAGCCGTTGCTCGATGCCGACGGCACTGTGCTGGACCCGGATCGGGTGGACATACTGTTCACTGCACGCGTCAGTGCCGAGCAGTCGGGGCCTCCCCAAAGACTCCGGCCACGCCACCGCGACCTTGTGGCAGGAGGTACCGCGCGCCGGGCCGGTGCCGCCGGCCCGGCGGCGCTGGACTAGCACCGGCGGTGGCACCGGTGTGCAGAAAAAACCCCAGCCTGGTGGCTGGGGTCTTCACCTGGCCCCGAAGGGCCCAATGCGAGTACAGGTTTACTCGCCGCCGCTCGGCTCCACGGTACCGAATGGCCAGATAGCCGGCCCATTGGCCCGGCAACCGTCGACATAATTCTGTTTCTCAAGCCCGGCCAGGCCACGCTCGTTGGCCCAGTTTTCACACTGACCCATGTAGAAGGCAGCGACCTGGGGATCGCTGTCGTCAATGGCGTTGGTGGGGTAAATGACGGCATCGGAAGATGCGATGCTCGAACCGGCAAACACGCACAGCACCGCCAGAACGGCAGCCTGAGTTTTCATCGAAGTACACTCCGCGGTGCAGGACGCACCAGGTGGATGCGGTGAATTCCGCGCACCAAACATTAGCACAGGCGGTAAAAGGCGCCAGTGGGTCAACGAAGTATTTTTTTGCGCGCGCGGACTGCACGGTGTAGCGACCTGAAACGAGCCCTGTGGTCACGGGGGTTTGCGTAAGATAGCGGCCAACACACTCAACTATCGTGGAACGGCATGTACCACTACGACAGCCTGCCCTACGCCAGCGATCCGTTCGCCGAGACACACCCTCAGACGCTGGCGATGCTCGCGCAGTTGCTCGGCCTGGCGGCAACGCCGCCGACTGCCTGCCGCGTCCTCGAACTGGGCTGCGCAGGGGGAGGCAACCTGATCCCGATGGCCTGGCACCTGCGCGACAGCCAGTTTGTGGGTATCGACCTCGAACAGGCACAGATCGACACCGGCAGGGCCCTGATCGACGAACTCGGTCTGTGCAACATCGAGTTGCGGCAGGGCGATATCGCTACATTGGGTGACGACCTCGGCACCTTCGACTACGTGATCGCGCACGGCGTGTTCTCGTGGATCCCCGCTGCCGTGCGCCACGCGCTGCTCGCACTGTATAAGCGCGTACTTCGGCCGAATGGCGTCGGCTATATCAGCTACAACACCTCGCCCGGCTGGCACGTGCGCGGCATGCTGCGCGAGATGCTGCTGTTCCACACGCAGGGCATCACCGACTCGCGGCAAGGCCTCGATGCGGCGCAGCAGTTTCTCGCGCTTTACGCCGAGACGCTGCGCACACAGACCGGCGCGCTGTCACGCCACCTGCTGCTCGAGGTCGAGGCGCTGCGGACCGCGCACCCGAGCTACCTGTACCACGAGTATCTAGAGGTCTTTAACCAGCCACTGCTGTTTCGCGACTTCGTCGAACTGGCGCAGAGCCATGGCCTGCGCTACCTGTGCGAATCGCGCCTCGAAGCGATGTTCCCGTCCGGCCTAGGCAAAATGGCCGCTGAGTTTCTCGAGTCGGTCGACGACTCGACCCGATCCGAGCAGTACCTCGACTTCTTCGCCCAGCGCACCTTCCGCCAGTCCCTGCTCGTGCACGACGACGTGCGTCCCGACCTCGACATCGACCTGGAACGGCTCGCCGACTATGCCTGCGCCTCGAATCTGGTGCCGCCGACACGACTCAACCTGCGGCGCAGTACGCCGCAGGTGTTCGTCAGCCAGGACGGCAAGGAAGTCAGGATCGGTGACGCGCAGGCCCGGGCGATGCTGGCGATCCTGCACGACAGCTACCCGAGTGCGCTGCCGCTCGGCGAGCTCGCGGCGCAGGCCGCCGCCGCGGTAGGCGGGGGTAGGGCAGGCCAACCCGGCGGCACCGGTTGGCATAGCGAACTGTTCGGCCTGTACGCAAACGGCCTGGTGCAGTTGCAGGTTCGGCCCACCGTATTCGACAACAGCACGCCGGTGCGGCCGCGCCTGCATGCGCTGGCGCGGGCCTGGCTCGCGCAGGGTGCACCCAACCTGCCGACGCTGCGCCACCAACCGCTCAACATCGACGCATTCGCGCGCCACCTTGCCGGTTGCCTGGACGGCGAGTACGACCGCGACGCGCTGGTACAGCAGATGGTCGACGACGTGCGCCACGGTGCCCTGGTCCTGCCGGGCAAGGCCATCGACCCGCACCAGCTGCGCGGCGTGGTCGCCGCGAACGTCGACCGCCTGCTCACGCTGTTCGCGCACAACGGGTTGTTCGAGGCTGGTTGAGGCCCGGTCGAAAAGTAACCACCATCGCGGTAAAGGCGCCGGTGAAAACGATACTCGAGTGGGTTACTTTTCGGTTATGTAGGCCTTCGCTACTTCTTGCAGTGAAATCCCCATCGTGTACTGGAGGTGTCATGAGTTTTTTTCGGCTGTTTCCCGCCGCTTTGGTGCTGTGCCTGTCCGCCAATGTCTATGCACTCGAAGAAGAAGTCGTTGAGGTACAGGGACGAGATGAGGCCAAGATAAAATTTGTGTACACGAAGGCGGAGAATCCCGTCGCTCATATCGTCTTCTTCCCCGGCGGCAAAGGCCACATGGGCGTCTCGAAAGGACTATTCGGAGGAGTCAGCTTTGGAAAGTACAAAAACGATTTGAGTATCAACACACGGAAAATGCTTGCAGAGAATGGCTTTTCCGTCGCCATCGTCGATACGCCTTCCGATCGCGGGCCAAATATGGGCGGCTTCCGCGAGTCTGAGGCTTATGGTAAGGACATCGCCGCAATCATCGGCCACATGAAGAAGGATGCTGTCGTTCCTGTCTGGCTCTACGGCCATAGCCGGGGGACGATAGCCGCCGCGGCACAGACCATCAACTTGGGCCCCGACCTGGTCAACGGTACGATTCTGAGCGCCAGCGTTGCTGCCGGGAAGCGGTTCGACACCTATGTGCCGGAAATGGCACTTGAGCGGATTGAAGTGCCAGTGCTTGTGATGTCAGCAGCAAATGACGGCTGTGAGGAGTGGACCCCGAAATCAGCCGCCGAAATCATCAAGAGCAGGCTGGTCAAAGCTGGATCGGTGAAGCTCGTGTATCCAGAAGGAGCGCGAGATTTCGGAGACAAGTGCAAAGCTGAATCGGCTCACAGCTATTACGGCATACAGGACGAGGTTACACAGCTCGTTTCTCAGTTCATCAAGGAAAATATCTAGGGTCCTGATCATCAGGCCTTCCCGATGCGCCGCGTCGATCTCGGCACGCTTGACCCACTCGCGTAGCGTCTGCGGTACGCAACCGATTTTCGGGGCTATCGATTCCACTACCGCCCACAGCGACGGTTAGTCACCCCGGTTTTCCTGAACCAGGCGATCGGCGCGCTCGCGGATTTCAGGGGAGAATTTATTGGCTTTGTTTGACGTGCTCGTGGCTCCATTTTCTCGGAGTTTGGAGCCTTCTCGATAGCCGGGGCGATTCATACCCCCCGCCAACACCACCACTAGACCCTGATATTGCCGACTCTCCTCTGTACGAGTGGAACCCTGTCCTTGAAGAACTACCAATATCACAATGCAGCCAAGTATTGATCTGCCCTTCCTGCCGCCATTCCTGTCCAGCGCGCCTGTCAGATGTGCACCGCACGCGCACCGAACGGCTTCTTTCGGACCGTGCGCCCCTAGACCCGGAAGGCTTCGGCTAACCTGGCCACCGAGTTCCGCACAAGCCTGAAGCTAGCAGAGTCCGTTTTCGTGGCAGATGAAAAAGCGGTTCTCCAAAGGAGCAAAACATCGGGTTTCTTAGTGGGCACAGACCGGGGTGCCCACGGAGGCATTCGACAGCCTGAACAACCTCTAGTCGTTACCGTCGCAAATTGTCTCGGAAAGAGCTTCCGGTGGTCCCCGAAATCCGCGTTTTAACCACGGATCCAACGCCCCTTCCAAGTGGTCAACCGGACCGCCTTATAGGCCCCAGCCGCGTAACTGCCGCGCCACCTCAGTCGTCCAGGGCAGGCGACTGCCCCCCAGCCGCATTTTGTCGAAGGCGATAGCCGCGTCAGTCGGCACGATCAAGTCTTCTTCAACAAGGCGCTGTACAAGCCAAATGGTCCCCCGAATCTCGATCGTGTCGCAACGCTGCTCAGCAAGTCTGCGCAAACGCCGGTCGCCCGTCAGGAGCAGCGCCTGCTCTTGCTTGGCCAACATCAAAGCAATCAGGTCATTTTGGCTCGGCGCATCGCGACCGGTACACACGGCACCCAGCGCAATCGCTTCCGCCACGCCCTCGCCCTTGAGGCCCAGTCGAACGAGCCCGAGATCCAGCAATTCAGGATGCTGCTCGCTCAGCTCTTCCTCATACAGCACATCGGGCACAGCGAATGTCTCGGGCAGGTGGAACATCTGGTCCAACAGCTCGCCCGCAATCATGTCGATGAAGATATTGGAGTCACTAATCAGCAGCATCCGACGGACATTCCAGGTTCCGGCAAGCCCGCAGGGCGAATAGGGGCATTTTGAGCAGTTCGGCAGCCCGGGATTCGCTCACCCAATCCTCAGCCAAGGCGTGATACACCCGCTTTTCGAACAGCCGGCTGGTCTCAGACGGATAGCGCGGGCCTGGCTCTTCCTTGTGCCAGCCGTGTTTGCACAGATAGCCCCAGTACTTCCCATGGGTGGTCTTGTCCAGGATCCCCAGATCGCGCGCCCGATAGGTCCAGCCCGCGATACTCAAGCCGAACTCCATCTTCAACAGCAACAGCTCTCGCGGCTCGATCCAGCGACGCTTCGGGCCGAGGGAGTCGATCACCACAACCCGCGGAGCCAAGAATGCACCGGCAAACCGATCACAGGCCTTTTCCTCATCCAGGTCCTCGGCCAGCCGGCCATGCAATACGAGGTGGCCCAGCTCGTGGGCGAGGGTAAAGCGCTGCCGGTCGCCGGGCCACTCGCTACCAACGGCAATCACAGGCAAGTCGCCCGCCCGGGCCGCAAGGCCGTCAAAATGCTCGTTACCGATATGCGGGGTAACGATGACGCGGACACCGCGCTCTTCCAGGGTGTCGACGAGGTCCGGGATGGGGTTGTGGCCCAACTCCCAGGCCTGCCGGATCGCCAGCGCGACGTCCTCGATGGCATCCAGCGAGTCGAGCTTCGCCGGAACGGCTTCGGGTACCTGGAAGGCCATCTCCTCGGACGGCGGGAAAATCTCATCCAGGGCCTGCCAACGCTCCAGTTTGTCGCGGACGTCTGCCAGGATCTGGCGCTCGTCGGTCTTGCTTAGGGCCGCACGCTTGCGAAATTCCACCGCTTCCAGTTCCACGGACTCGTGGCGCAAGAAGTACTCCACGCGCACCCCCAGCGCCTTGGCCAGGCGCAGGAGCACTTCCGAACCCGGGGTCATTTCACCCCGCTCGTACTTCGAAATAGCCATGGCGGACACGCCTGCCTGTTCAGCAAGCGCCCGCAAAGAAAGGCCTGCCGCCTGGCGGGCCTGTTTGATGCGTTCACCGATCATGTGGAAACCCCTGCCTTTTGGACTGCAGGTTTACAAATGTTGAAACTTGTTGGATTTTTTGTAAACTTAGCTTGTACGACCCAAAAGGTCAATCAGCTACTTTACAGACATCTTCTATTAGGAGGATCAAGTCATGGCCACCAATCCCCCAAAAGGCGACGGTCACCGGAACGGGGCGGTTCGCAACCGCTCTCAAGCCTACAACCCAAGCAACAGCCGCTGGACCAAGCGTGATGCAGACACTGGCCGTTGGATGAACCAGAAGGCGGACGGAAAACCCTTCAAGGGTGTTCGGAAGGAAAAATAGCCTTGTAGCCCCGGGTAGCCGACCGAGGATGGCGGCACTCTCACGGACGCTTGCTTCTCGAGAGATTGGCCGGCTCCCGGCGACCATCCGTGCCCATTGTTTGAGCCGACGGGCAACTCATCTGCGGCCCTTAGAGGGGTTGAACCAAAGTACGATTACCTACCAACAGGGCAGCTTTCCCTCGAGACAACCGATGTCTACGGGGCTCCAAAGGGCAAATGGCGCGACGAGCCCTCCAAGCCCCTGGATGAACAACTGCCTGACATTGTGCAGGGGTTCATCCTCTGTGCTGCCGCCCACAAAAAGACCCGGCTGGAAAGAGAAGAATGGAGGCGCAACTTCGAAGCCGAGCAGCGGCGCGCCGCCCAGCGCAGGAAAGAGCAGCAAAACCACAAAAATCGCGCCTATTTGCTGCAAAAGGCGGCTGATCAGCATCAATCTACCGACAATGTCCGCCAATTTCTTGCGTGGATTGAAGCTTCCGTTCAATCCGGAGCTATCAAGCCCTCATAGAAACTCTCGGACTTGCTTGGTCAGGCCCCAGACATCGCCGAGGGTCTCGGTCCTCTCGAATAACTGAATT
>JAGRHB010000075.1 GCA_020445245.1 Gammaproteobacteria bacterium | reverse complement strand
GCCAGTACGTTGATCTGCAGGCCGCCGTAGAGCCAGCGCAGGCTGCCGCCGTGGGCAGCATGGGTTTCACTCCATTCGCCACTGGCGTAGGTGGCGGCGAAGCCGGCTGCGCCGATGGTGATCATGGCGAACAACCAGCCAAGCGGGTCGAGCTGCCAGCCCACATCGTTGCCGAGCAGGCTGAACGAGACAGCGCTGGGCGGTGACGAGCCCGACACCATTGTGACGAGCAGGCCGAACTGCGTGACATAGCCGGCGACGAGCAGCCAGCGGCCCCACCGACTGGTCGCCAGCAGCCAACTCAGCGGGATCGCCAGCAGGGCCAGCAGCAAGAGCGAATCGAGTGCGCCGATCATCGGCCGGCCTCCCTGTCATCAAGCACCGTGTGCTGATATCCGTTGGTATCGACGGCTCGCTCGGCGAGGACCTCCAGCCCCTGCCAGAGCGGATCAACCATCACCGCGGCAGTCAGTAGCACCAACGCGAACAGGCCGGCGCCGAGGAGATTGCCGGCCCGTTGTCCCGGTACCCGGACAGTGGCGTCAGGTCGCGCGTAGAAGGTCACCACCACGCGCAACAGGTAGGCCCCCTCGATGACCGTTCCGGCCAGGATGGTGCCCATCGCGAGCAGTTGCAGCGGTGATGCGGTTGCGGCCAGCCCGCCAAGCACCAGGAACTTCGACCAGAAACCCGGCAGGGGAGGCAGGCCAAGCAGTGAAAGCGAGAACAGTACGAACAGTGCAGCGCCGATGCGTGACGTCGATGCGGCACCCTTGAGGCGTTCGATCGCGCGATCCCAGCGGTCGGCGAGCAGGAACAGCGCCGACTTGACCACCAGATGGTGCATCGCCACAGTGACCCCGGCAATCACGCCCGCCTTGCCTGGCAGCGAGAAGGCAACGAACACGACGCCGAGCTGGCCGATGGATGACCACGCCAGCATCCGCGGGATGTCGCGTGCCTGCCACGCGGCCAGTTCACCCACGGCCACGCCAAGAATGCCCAGCAACAGCAGCAGTTGTCGGGTCTCGTCGTGTGGGAACACCAGTATCAGGATGCGCACGATGACCAGGACCGCCAGTTTGGATGCCAGCCCGGCGAGCAGTGCGGCGACGCGCTTGCCAACGGCGCCGTAGACCTCCGGCACCCAGCCATTGACCGGGAAGGCCTCGGCCTTTACGCCGAAGCCGATCACCAGCATGGCAAAGGCGGCCATTCCCTGGGGGTCGGCCAGTTTCCCACTCAGCGTGGAGAGATCCGCCAGATTCAAAGTGCCGGCCTTGAAGTAGATGATGGCAATCCCGATCAGGCCGACTACCGACCCGAGTGCGCTGATCATCAAATAGCGGAAGGCCGCCACGTAGGCAGGTGAACGGCCGTTGCCCGCCACGAGTCCGTAAGAGGCGACCGCTGCCAGTTCGTAGAACACGTAGACGTTGAACAGGTCGCCCGAGAGGGCAAGGCCGGTAAGCGAGCCGGCCAGAAGCAGCGTCAGCGACTGGCGGCCGGTGGCCGCCGGGTCGGACTCGCCCGGCCACAGCACCAGCGTGGTCAGCGGTACGGCGAGCGCGAACAGCAGTGCGAGGTCGTCGATGTAAAAGGTGATCCCCATTGGAGGAGCGAAGCTGCCGAGCGCGACTGCGTAGGGGGCGTCGTAGGCTGACCAGTTGGCAAACAGGATCAGCGCACACGCGGCGAGAAGGATCGGGCCGATCACCGGACCCAGCGGCCGCAAGATGCCGTGGCGGGTCAGCGGAACGACGAATGCGCCCAGCAGGGGCAGGACCGCGGCCAGGGAGACGTCAGTCATGTTGGCCACCGGTGCTGTTCAGGACGGTCGGTGCAGGAACTGGCCGCACGCCGGCCGGACGCTCGCGGCTGCGTGACGGTGTCACCCCACCGGCATCGTCCAGGTCGTCCTGCATGCACTGACGCGCCTCCTGCATGTCCAGGGTGCCGTAGCGCTCCTTGATGCGGATCACCAGACTGAGCGCCAGGGCCTGCACACCGACCCCGATGACGATCGCGGTCAGCACCATCGCCTGCGGAACAGGATCGACCATTGCCTGGCCACCAAACGTGCCGGTAAAGATCGGCGCCACTGCATCCCAACGGTAACCGGCGAGAATCAGCAGCAGGTTGGCTCCTGCCTCGGCGATGGCCAGCGCCAGCACCATGCGAAACAGGTGTCTGGACAGCACCATGCCGGCAATGCCGATCACGCACAGGCCGATTGCGCCAATGAAGAACACCAGCCCGACAGATGTGCTCATGATGCGGCTCCATCGTCGTGTGCCAGGCGCATCAGCAGGCTGGACAGTTCGGCGCCGACCTTCAGGCCAACGGCCAGATACAGCAGAGGCAGGCTGCCACTCGATACCAGTTCACCGAACACGCCCTTGTCGAACAACGGTGTGAGGAAGGCGTCTCCGTTGTAGAGGGCGCCCAGTCCGAGGGCGATGAATGCGGTCCCCGCAAGGCCTTCGATTACGCTGAGCCAGATGTGACTGAGCGACTCCCTCGGGCGGGCGAGTAGCGGCAGAAAGAATGCCGCGGCAAGAATGACACCGCCCTGGAAGCCGCCGCCCGGCGTCAGGTGGCCGTGGATGACCACATACAGGCCAGCGATCAACAGCAGCGGGAACAGCACGTCGGTGCCGGCTCTCAGAACGAATCCGGCAGCAGGGAGGGTGTTGCTGCGCTCCTTGGCCTGCACGCCACCGAGGACCAGGCCACCGGCCGTGGCGGCGGCAAAAAGTATCGCCAGCTCACCGAGCGTATCCAGGCCGCGGTAGCCGAGGACGACCGCGGTGACGACGTTCGCCGCGCCGACTTCAGGTGTGGCGGCCTGTTGAATGGCCTGCCCGACGAGCATTGGTGGATGGCCGAACGGCAAGGTGCCGGTTATGGTGGCGAGCAGGAAGACCAGGCCGCCGAGGAACAGCAGGGTGGCGAGGTTACGCATCCGTGTTCCCCCTGCTCGTTGGAGCGTCCAGGCGGGCCAGGCCAAGCCGGCGCAGTGCCAGCGCGAGTATCAGGCCGCTCAGACCGGCACCGACCACGGCCTCGGTCATGGCTACGTCAGGTGCCTGCAGCAACACGAACATCACGGCCACGCCGAGCGAAACCGCCGACGCAGCGGCGATGGCCGCGAGCAGATTCTCGAGCAGCAGCACCGCCAGCGCGGCACCGAGCGTAAGGGCGACGACGATGACGGCGACTCCCATCATGGCTCATCCCTCTGTTTGCGCCACAGCGGGACACCGCTGCGGTGGAACGCCCGCGCCAGTGTGGACGAGCCGATCGGGTTGGTCAGCAGGATGAACAGGCCGACGACCAGCAGTTTCGGCCACCAGTCCGGGTGTGCGAATCCGACACCCAGCAGCAGTGCGAGCGAACCCAGTGTCACCGCTTTGGCTCCTGCCTGGATCCGGTTGTACACATCGGGCATGCGCAACAGACCGAGTGCACCGAGGAGGCAGAACAGGGCGCCGATGATCAGAAAGATGTCGGACAGCAACTTCATGGTTTGTTTTCCTCGATCGCCCGCGCCAGAGCGACCACGCCGACAAAGGCGAGAACGCCGTAGAGCAGCGCCACGTCCAGGTAAAGTGCGGAATCGAAAAACAGCGCCAGGACCACGATCGCGCCGGTGGCTATCACCGAAAGGGTGTCGGCGGCAACGATCCGGTCGGGCGCGCGCGGGCCAATCCACAGGCGCAGCATCGCCAGGACGCAAGCCGCACCGAGCAGCGCCAGGACGATGGTCTCAGCAATCCCCAGGCTCATTGCAGGAACCCCCGCAGGTGGCGTTCGAAGCCGCTCGCGATGGTCTGGGTCGCGGTCGCGATATCCGTACCGGGCGGACAGTCTATCCAATGCACCAGCAGGGCATCGTCCTCGACATCCACCGTCAGTGTTCCCGGCGTCAGGGTAATGCTGTTGGCCAGCACCAGACGCCCCAGATCGGAACGCAGAGAGGTGTTGATTCGCACCAACACGGGGCGAATCGGCAAAGCAGGAGACAGCACGCGACGCGCCATGTCGAGGTTGGCACGCAACAAGGCGACCAGCAGCGACCCCAGATAGGCGATGAAGGCGAGTGGTGCGCCTGCCCGCAGCCGGATGCCGGCCAGTATCGGTTGCCGTCCGCTGCTCAGCGCGGCCACTGCCGTGGCGACCAGGATGCCGGCGACCAGTTCCTGGGGGTCAAGCGACCCAACCAGCAACAGCCAGAAAACAAAGGCGAACACGAACGAAAAGGCGGTGTGCTGCAGTTGCGGGTGCATTGTCGGGAGGGCCTACCTGGATGTCGGGCGAGCTGTGGTCGGTGAATGACCGGGCATGCGCCCGAAGCTTAACGCGCGTTCGATGTCAGTGTGATGAAACATGAGTATCCGACGAGACTCCCCGATTGGCCAGTGCGATCGATCGTTGTCACCAAAACCCAGGCAATCTTCGTGCCGCTGATCGGAAGTTCTGGCCTCGGTGGCTGCGGGTTGCCGGTCGACAAGTCGAAGCAAAATTGATCGCCTGCCCGGTATCCGCGAAGATTATCGCATCCGCACCCGGGATGCAGGTTGTTGCAGTTAACCTGTGTTGGGTCTTCGCCATTTTCCTGCAAGTGTTCCCCACGATGGATAAGACAAGCGATCTCGCATTATGCGCACGCGACCGTGCGCACCTCTGGCATCCCTACAGCTCCTCCGTGGCGCATACGCCGCTGTTTGCCGTGGCGTCGGCAAGTGGCGTTCGACTGAAGCTCGATGACGGCAGCGAACTCATCGACGGCATGGCGTCGTGGTGGTGCGTGATCCACGGCTACAATCACCCGGTGCTCAACGCCGCGATCGAAGAGCAGTTGCGAGACATGGCGCACGTGATGTTCGGTGGCCTCACGCATGCGCCGGGCGGAAAGGCTGGTCGAGATCACGCCGGACGGCCTTGATCTGGTGTTCTTCGCCGATTCCGGTTCAGTGGCGGTCGAGGTCGCGCTGAAGATGGCGATCCAGTATTGGCACAGCCTTGGCCTGCCGGACAAGCGGCGCTTCGTCGCCCTGCGCAACGGCTACCACGGCGACACATTGCATGCGATGTCGGTATGCGACCCGGTGACCGGCATGCACACCCTGTTTAATGGAGTACTGCCGCAGCAGCTGTTCGTGTCGGCGCCTGCGGCAGGTTTCAACGGGCCAGCCGCAACGGCCAACCTGCGTGAGCTTGAACGGCTCCTTGCCGAACATGCCGGTGAGCTCGCCGGGCTGGTTCTCGAGCCGGTTGTCCAGGGGGCCGGCGGTATGCGGTTCTACTCCCCCGACTACCTGCGTGCGGCGCGCACTTTGTGTGACCGCTACCAGGTGCTGTTGATCGCCGACGAGATCGCCACCGGCTTCGGACGCACCGGTAAGCTGTTCGCCTGCGAGCATGCGGCGATTGCGCCGGACATCCTGTGCCTGGGCAAGGCGCTGACTGGCGGCTATATGACACTGGCGGCGACCCTGACCACCCGCCGCGTGGCCACGGCGATCGGCAGCGGCGAGCCCGGCGTGTTCATGCATGGTCCGACCTTCATGGCGAATCCGATGGCCTGCGCGGTATCGCTGGCCAGCATTGATCTGCTGCTGCAGTCGCCCTGGCAGACGCGCGTGGCGCAGATAGAAGCGGGGCTGCGGACCGGCCTGGCACCGTGCGTCGATATGCCGCAGGTCGCAGACGTGCGGGTGCTGGGCGCCATCGGGGTGGTTGAGCTCGTGCACCCCGTCGACATGCAGCGGGTGCAGCCGTTGTTCGTCGAACAGGGTGTGTGGGTCCGGCCATTTGGCAGCCTGGTCTACCTGATGCCACCTTTCGTGATCGGCGATGACGACCTGGCGACTTTGACTGCAGCCGTGTGTGCGGTGGTCGGAAAGCTGGTTGTTGAAGGTGGCTTTTGCGTGCCTGGAGTTTGAAGTTTCGGGGCTTTTTGGACGCGCGGTGGCGCGGATCGTTTTTCAAAGCGCTGGGCGCAGCGCGCCCGCGTTACTCTTCTTTGGGCAAGCAAAGAAAAGGGACCTGCGTGCGGGGCAGCCCCCGCTTTCAAATAAAAACACGCGCCGCCGCGCTTTCAAGACCAATCCACGTCTTCGAACATCCCGGTCCCATTGCGCCGTGAACCCGCCAGTCCGGCGTACAATCCCTCCGCTTGCGAACAACAATCCCGGGGAGAACTGTCCGCCGATGCGCCTGATCGAAATCATCGCCGACGCCGGCCACACCGACACCCTCGCCGGAATCGCCGACCAACACGAGATCACCGACTACTGGTGGGGTGCGGCGGCCGATGACGGGCGTCGCGCTTTCCGTATGCTGGTGAACGACTGCAAGCGCCAGCTGGTGATGGATTCGTTGCAGAGCCTGTTCGGTGGCTCGGATAACGTGCGCATCGTGGTCCTGCCGGTCGACACCACGCTGCCACGCGAGGCACAGGACCAGAGCGGGGCGGCGAAGGCGACGCGCGAGGAGTTGTATACGCAGATCGAAAAGGGTGCGCGCATCGACGGCAACTTCCTGCTGCTGACCTTTCTGTCGACCGTGGTGGCGGCGATCGGGCTGATCGAGGACAACGTCGCTG
Organism: Gammaproteobacteria bacterium; assembly: GCA_020445245.1. Next base: position 1,287 of record JAGRHB010000075.1, on the reverse strand, counting down.
TGGTGGTCGGGGCTATGGTGATCGCGCCGTTGCTCGGGCCGAACATCGCGCTGGCCTTCGGCTCGTCACTGGGTGACGGCACCCTGGTCTGGAAGGCACTGCGGGCGGCACTGACCGGTCTCGGCCTGGCCTTTGGGCTGTCGCTGGTCATCGGGCTGCTGTGGCCGGTCGATATCGCGCGCGGCCAGATGCTGATCGCCAGCAGCGAGATCCTTGCACGCACCGACGTCGGCCTGGACGGCGTGGTCCTGGCGCTGGCCTCGGGCGCGGCCGCCGTGCTGTCGTTGACGACCGGCCTGTCGTCGACCCTGGTCGGGGTGATGGTCGCGGTGGCGCTGCTGCCGCCGACGGCGACCATGGGCATGTTGTTCGGCGCCGGTCAGCCGCAACTCGCCATCGGTGCCGGTCTGTTGCTCGCGGTCAACGTGGTGTGTGTGATCGTTGCCGCCAGGCTGGTGTTCATGGCCAAGGGGGTCAGGCCGCGCACCTGGTACGAGCGGCGCAAGGCGCGGCAGTCGACGCTGATCTACGGCCTGACCTGGCTGGCGCTGCTGGCCGTCCTGCTGGTGATTGTCTACGCCCGTCACCGGGTATTCCACTGAGTGATCTGCGCCATAATCCAGGCAGACACCACTGTGCCACCGATGCCCCGATGAAGACTCCGGAACTGCTCGCCCCCGCAGGTACCCTGCGCAACATGCGATACGCCTTCGCCTACGGTGCGGATGCGGTGTATGCCGGCATGCCGCGCTACAGCCTGCGGGTGCGCAACAACGATTTTCTCGAAGAGAACCTGCGTACCGGGATCACCGAGGCACACCGCCTCGGGAGGCAATTCTTCGTCGCCACCAACGTGATGCCGCACGGTGCAAAGCTCAGGACCTTTCTCGACGATATCGCGCCGGTGGTGGCGATGCATCCGGACGCGCTTATCATGGCCGACCCGGGCCTGATCATGCTGGTGCGCGAGCGCTGGCCGGACCTGCCGATCCACCTCTCGGTACAGGCCAACACCGTGAACGCGGCCGGGGTGAAATTCTGGCAGTCGGTGGGCCTGACCCGCGTGATCCTGTCGCGTGAGCTGTCGCTGGACGAGGTTGCGGAGATACGCCAGGCCTGTCCGGACATGCAGATCGAGGTGTTCGTGCATGGTGCGCTGTGCATCGCCTACTCGGGGCGCTGCCTGCTGTCCGGCTATTTCAATCACCGCGACGCCAACCAGGGGACCTGCACGAACTCGTGCCGCTGGGACTACAAGATTGCGCGTGAGGATCTCGACGCGGTGGC
>JAGRHB010000074.1 GCA_020445245.1 Gammaproteobacteria bacterium | reverse complement strand
GGATGCCGACGATCAACCCCAGGTAGGGGACGAAACTGACGAAGCCCGCCAGCATCCCGATCAGCAGCGCGAACTCGAGGCCGACCAGCCAAAGGCCCGTGGTGTAGATCACCCCCAGTGCGAACATCACCAGCATCTGACCACGCAGAAAGGCACTCAGCACCTCGTCCGCCTCGCGCGCGAGACGCGACACCGTGGCCTCCTTGCGCCTGGGCAACAGGGCGTGCACACCGGCGACGAGATGATCCCAGTCGCGCAGCAGATAGAAGGTCAGCACAGGTACCAGCAACAGGTTCGCAAGCCAGCCGAGCACTGCCAGGCCCGAGCCTGAAACCGTCGACCAGGCATTGGCCAGCAACCCGCCGGCCTCGCGCCAGTGGCTGGCCAGGGTCCGCTGCAGCAGCCCGAGGTCGAACTGCGTCGCCTCGCCCGGCAACAGCGCCTGGATCCGCGGTACCACGTGCGACCTGGCCCACTCGAGATAGACAGGCAGCTTGCGCATCAGCTGGCCGATCTGCGCCTCGATCAGTGGCAACAGCACGATCAGCGACAGCACCAGCAGCAACAGGATCACGCTGAACACCAGGATAACCGCCGGGGTGCGCTTGAGGCCGCGCGCCTCCAGACGATCCACCAACGGGTCGCCGAGATAGGCCAGCAGCGCGGCCACGACGAAGGGCATCAGGATCGGCGACAGCAGGTACAGCAGGCCGCTGCCGAGCAGCAGCCACACCAGCGGCCATGGGACGCGCCCCTCATTCATCGCGGTGAGTCCCACCGGCGCGCGCACGTTGACTCCACTCGCGCACATAGCCCACGCCGCTGAGCACAACCGTCAGCATTACCGACCAGATCAATGTCTGCACCAGCCAGTCAGGCACGGCATTGAACCCCAGGCCCAGCACACCGGCCGCGGCCAGCGCGATCTGCAGAAAGGTATTGAGCTTGCTGACCATGCTCGGCTCAGGCTGCACCGCCTCGATCCGGAAATTGTAGACAGTGGCCCCGATCACGATGACGAGATCACGTGCCAGTATGCTCAACACCAGCCACCACGGGAACACGCCGAGCCACCACAGGCAGATGAAGGTCGAGAGCAGCAGGAACTTGTCGGCCAGCGCATCGAGGATCCCTCCGAGGCGCGAACTCCAGCCAAAGCGTTTGGCCAGGAAGCCGTCGAGGCCGTCGGATGCGCCGGCGATCAGGAACAGCCATATCGCCAGCGTGAACTCGCGGTTCAACAGACACCAGATGATCGGCAGCACGAGCACGATCCGGGCCGCACTGATCAGGTTCGGCAGGTGGCGCAGGCTGGACTTCATCGGTGGCTTTACAAGACGGCGGTGATCAGTGACGCAGACGATAGTACAGATCGACCTCGGGCAAGGCGGGCGCGGCGGCTGCAGTACCGCCGCCCGGACCGGCGACAGTCACCGGCGGCAACGGCCGCAACGGTGCCGGTTCCACGCTCAGCTGGCCGCTGGCATCGAGTCCCCGTACCAGATTGGTCTGACCGGTGCGCAGCCGCAGGTCGAAGGTGAACGCGTCGTCCCTGACGTGGCGCAACGCCACGCCGGCCACCGCATCCTGCGATTCCAGCAGCGCCACCAGGCGCCCGTAGGCGGCGAGGTCGTGGACACCGGCGATCCGCACCAGCGTGCCGTACTGGTCACCGGCCGCCAGCATCGGTGCGTAACGCGCCGCGAGCAGGTTCTGCGCCTGATCGATTGCCGATACCAGTGTCTCGTCGAGCGAAGCGGCCGCAGTCTGGAAAGACTGGCTGTCCTCGCGATCGATCAGTGACCACTGGCCACTCCACCGGCCACCACCGAGCGCACGCAGCCGGCCGCTCAGTACCACGTCATGCGGGTAGCGCTCAGAGGCCTGCGTTATCGCGGCGCGGTAGTCCGACCACAGATCCGCGGCCGTCAGTTTGCCCTGGTCCTCCAGGTCCATCAGCGGCAGCTGCAGCGGCATTCCCCGCTGCTGCGCCCGGGCAACCGCCGCCGCCCTGGCGGCCGGTTCGTTTTCCAGGCTCAACAGCGTACGGGCTCCCCCCTTTTCGCCCGCCAGCCACAGCAGAACGCCAGGTCGTTGCGTCCACACCGGGAGATTGCGCTCGCGCATCATACGCTCGACCACCGGCTGATCGAAGCGCGCCCACAGGTAGCGGACCATGCCTCCATCGCCGTCCGCGGACCGGTAGCGGTATTGCTGAACCAGCGAAGGAGCGGCGGCGAGCATCTGCTTCGCCGCCGGCTGACCGGCGATATCCGCATTGCCGCTGACCCGCGCCATGATCGATCCGAGCAGTTGCGACAGCGCGGCATTGCGGGTCTCGCTGCCCTCGTCTGCGACCACGGTCTCGGCCGAGTACAGATCCGCAGGTACCAGCGCCGCGGCGGACATGGCGTACAGGCAAAGCCACAGGCAGACGATCGATTTTTGCAGGGTAACCATGGCGCGGAGTTTAACCCGGTTGCGATTTGCGGTGGTGGGTCAAGTTGAGCGCGGCATCTGCACCGCAGATCAGCCACCGCACAAACCGCGGTTGTTTCATCGGCACCTTGGTGCGATCTGCGCGCAGGGGCTAAAATGCCGCTTTTGCAGCCCTGCGCGGAGTCAGTCTTGAGCGAACAACCCACCAGCAGCGATACCGGCAGCTTGAGTTACGCCCAGGCCGGGGTCGACATCGACGCCGGGAATGCCCTGGTCGAACGGATCAAGCCGATCGTGAAGAGTACCTTCCGTCCCGGCGTGATGGCCGGGCTCGGTGGCTTTGGTGCGCTGTTCGAGCTCCCGACCGACCGCTTCCGCGAACCTGTGCTGGTATCGGGTACCGACGGCGTCGGCACCAAACTGAAGCTGGCGATGCAACTCGGGCGTCACGACACCATCGGCATCGACCTGGTGGCAATGTGTGTCAACGACATCGTCGTATCCGGCGCCGAACCGCTGTTTTTCCTCGACTACTACGCAACCGGCAGGCTGGATGTCGACACCGCCGCCGACGTGATCGGCGGCATCGCCCGCGGCTGTGAGCTGGCCGGCTGCGCGCTGACCGGCGGTGAGACCGCGGAGATGCCCGGCATGTACACCGCTGGCGACTATGACCTCGCGGGGTTTGCCGTGGGTATCGTGGAGAAATCGCGTATCCTGCAGCCCGCCAGTGTGCAGGTCGGCGATGTCCTGCTCGGTCTTGCGTCGTCCGGGCCGCACTCCAACGGTTATTCGCTGGTGCGCAAGGTGCTGGAGGTCAGCGAGGCGGACCTGCAACAGCCGATCGGCGACGTCACCCTGGCCGATGCGCTGATCGCACCAACCCGCATCTATGTGAAGTCACTGCTGTCCCTGCTGGGTGAGGTCGAGGTCCACGCGCTGGCGCATATCACCGGGGGCGGCCTGACGGAAAATATCCCTCGCGTCCTGCCCGACAACAGCTGCGCACAGATTCGGCGCGACAGCTGGCAGCTGCCGGCGGTGTTTGCGTGGCTGCAGCGTGCCGGGCGGATCGCCGAAACCGAGATGCTGCGCACCTTCAATTGCGGCATCGGCATGGTCGTATGCGTCCCGGCGCAGGCGGCCGAACGTGCGATGCAGGTCCTGCAGGATCAGGGCGAGACGGTGTTCCGGATCGGTGAGATCGCCACCTGCGCATGCGAGGCGCCCTGCGTCCGCTACACATGAGCAGGCCGGACGGGCGCCTCGCGGTCGTCGTGCTCGTCTCGGGCAGCGGCAGCAACCTGCAGGCATTGATCGACGCTGCCGCCGCGCCGGAATCGCAATTCTCCGTCTGCGGCGTGATCAGCAACCGCCCCGGGGTGCTCGGCCTGCAGAGGGCGGGCGCCGCCGGGATACCGACACGGGTGGTCGATCACACCCTGTTCCCCGACCGGGACAGTTTCGACGCCGCGCTGGCGAAGGCCATCGACGAATTCTCCCCGGACCTGGTCGTGCTCGCCGGTTTCATGCGCATCCTGACGAGTGACTTCGTCGGTCGCTACGGCGGCCGCATGCTCAACATCCACCCCTCGCTGCTGCCCGATTTTCAGGGCCTGCACACCCACCGTCGTGCGCTCGAGGCCGGCGTCAGTGAGCACGGTGCCAGCGTGCACTTCGTCACCGACGAGCTGGATGGCGGCCCGGTGATCGCCCAGGTGCGCGTCCCGGTCCTGGACGGCGATGACGAGGCGTCCCTGGCCGCACGCGTGCTGGCACGCGAACACCAACTGCTTCCGGAGGTGGTGCGCTGGTACGCGCAGGGACGGGTCCGGCTGCAAGACGGCGGCGTGTGGCTCGATGGCAAGGCACTGCCGGGACCGGTCGAGTGCTGCGCCTGATCCGCCGAATCTCCGGCGTGACGCTGATGCTCACGCTGGTCGCGTGCACGCCGGCCCCCGAGGTCGCCGCGCCGTTCGAGATGGAAAAGCCCGTCCAGGTGGAGGCGGTCTATGGCCTGATGTTCAACGAAGCATTGGTCGGCAATGCGTTCTTCTCGATGCAGATCATGGCCGACGGCAGTTACGTCATCGAAGCGCTGACGATACCTGCCGGAAAGATGCAGCAGGCCGAGGGACACGAGGTCCTGGAGAGCAGCCGCGGCAACTACGACAGTACACAGATCCGGCCGACCGAATTCACCCACAGTGTCATCGACGGTGAGCACATCGAGGTCATCAACCTGCTGTTCGATTGGGAAAGCCATGCCTTGCGCCTGGTCAATGGCGACGAAAAGCAGACGGTCCGCCTGCAGCCGGGTACCCACGACCGCCTCAGCTATCTTCTGGCCGCCCGACGTCTGGCCGCAGCCGGTACCGGCGCGGTACAGGTCCAGATCGCATCACCGCAGGCCAGCGAACAGACCCGCCTAGAGGTCAGGGGTATGGAAACGGTAGAGGTTCCGGCCGGAAGCTACCGCGCGGTGGGTATAGCCCGCGCCACCCCCGAGAAGGGCGAAACGCGCATGCTGTGGTTCGACGTGCAGTCCTTCCCTCTGCCGCTGCGCGTGTCACACAGCTGGGACGGCAAAACCGTGCAGATGGTCCTGGAGACACTCAGCCAGACCCCTGGTGATCCTCACTGATGCGACTCGCGACCGGGCCGCTCTGTCCGCGGTACTTGGCGTCGTCCCGTTTGGTATAGGGGTGGCGTGCCGGTCCGGTCAGGGTCTCGAAGCTCATTGCACCGATCGCCATGCCCGGACGCAGCGCCAAGGGCAGTTTTCCGGAGTTGAAGAACTCGAGCACGATATTGCCACTCCAGCCCGGATCGATACGGTGCGCCGTCACGTGCACCATCAGGCCCAGGCGCGCCAGGCTGGAACGTCCATCGAGCCAGCCGACCAGATCATCCGGCAGCGTGATGGACTCGAAAGTGGTACCCAGTGCCAGCTCGCCCGGGTGCAGCACGAAGGTCTCCTGCTCGCTGATGTAGATCTCGTCGCCCATGACTTTTTCCACCGCCAGGTTGACCTGCTCGCGCGAACCGGACAGATCGATGTAGGGGATGGTGTGCGAACTGAACACGCGAAAACGGTGACCGAGGCGCAGGTCGACCGATACGCCGGTGATCGCCCGGTCGTCCGGGCGCGGTTCGATGCGTATGCGCTGCTGATCAAGCGCCGCGATGATGTCACTGTCGCAGAGTCTCATGGCTTTCAGGTCTCCGGCATGGCGTTGCGAGGCCTGAGTCTACACCAGCGCGACGGCGCCACGCCCGGGGTGCGGCGTCATCGTCAGAGTCCGAGCCTCGCGGCAACGAAGTCTGCATCCTTGTCACCGCGCCCCGACAGATTGACCAGAATCGTGTCCTCTTTGTCCATGGCCGGTGCCTCGCGCATCGCATACGCGACCGCGTGCGCCGACTCCAGTGCCGGGATGATGCCTTCCATGCGCGAGAGTGTCATGAACGCATCCAGACACTCCTGGTCGGTTGCGGTGGCATATTCGACGCGTTTGATGTCCTTCAGGAAGCAGTGCTGCGGCCCCACACCGGGATAGTCCAGCCCGGAGGCAATGGAATACACCGGCAGCGGGTTGCCCTGCGCATCCTGAAGGTTGTAGCACCTGAAGCCGTGCAGCACGCCGGGCTGACCGAGGGTCAGTGTCGCCGCGTGATCCGGCGTGTCCAGGCCGTGCCCGGCAGGTTCGACCCCGACGATGCGCACGTCCTCGTCGTCGAGGAAGGCGGTGAAAAGGCCCATCGCGTTCGAGCCGCCGCCGACACAGGCGGTGATCCGTGTCGGCAGCCGTCCCTCCAGCGCAAGAAACTGCTCCCGCGCCTCTTCACCGACCACCTGCTGGAAATCACGCACCATCATCGGGAATGGATGTGGTCCGACTACAGAGCCGATCGCGTAGATGCTGTTGACCGGGTCCTTGAGATAAGACTCGAACGCCGAATCCACTGCATCTTTCAGTGTGGCCGTACCGCGTGTCACCGGCACCAGATCGCAACCCAGGATCTTCATCTTGGTGACGTTGGGGTGCTCCTTCTCGATATCGACCTGCCCCATGTGGATCTCGCAGGGGATACCGACCAGTGCGCAGGCGGTCGCCAGGGCCACGCCGTGCTGGCCGGCACCCGTCTCCGCAAGCACCTTCTTCTTGCCCATGTGCTTGGCCAGCAGGGCCTCACCGATGCAGTGATTGATCTTGTGCGCGCCGGTGTGGTTCAGGTCTTCACGCTTGAGGAAGATGCGCGCGCCGCCGAGGTGTTCCGACAACCGCCTGGCATAGAACAGCGGGCTGGGGCGCCCGATGTACGTCGACTGCAGTTCGCGCAGCTCGTCCTGGAACGCCGCGCTGTCACGAATCTCCAGGTAGGCTGCGGTGATCTCGTCCATCACCGACTTGAGTTCCGGCGGGATGAACTGGCCTCCATATTCGCCGAAATAGCCGTTCTCGTCGGGCATGGGGATGGATGGCATCTTCATGGGCGTATCTCACACACTGTGTCGATAAACGAAGCATGGAAGTTTACCTCTGGCGCGGCCCCGTCCCTTGACGCGGCGCAGGAACACGGCGCTTTTTGCCGCTATTTTCTTCAATCCTGATTGTTGCCGTCGGCGGTTGGGAGTGCGCCGGGCCGGCCCCGTCGGCCCGCCGTTCAGCGCGGATCATGATCGGCGATCGACTGCGCCTCGGCGTGCGTCAGATGCGGATGATTGCGCAGCACATAACCCGCATTGTGCAGATCGACCACGGCGTTGTGCAGGTTGCCTCGCAGCGTGGAATTCGGTGACTGCAGGTGCCGCGCCAGCTGATGCAGTGAGACCTCGACATGGTTGCCGCGGACGGCCACCGGCATCAGCAGTCGCTCCGCCAGGCTCATGAAAGGGTCGAGGGGGTCCACCTCAGCCGCCACCGCGGCATCGGCGTGCGGCTTGTGCGCCACCGTTTCCGCTTTCGGCAGATTCTGCAGGCACTCGCGATAATCCGACGCCACCGTGTCGTCAACATCTTGCTCGCCGCGCAGGACCGCCCGAACAATGGACATGACAGCGGCGGCACTGCCGTGATCCGGGCCACAGGACAACACCGCAGCCATCAGATCGCGCTGCCGTGGACTCAGCATGGCTGCAGAGTACCCGCTCATCGAAAACGAGTCGTCGCCACTCAGGTTGCGCAGAAACACCTCAACGGTGAAGCAGTACCGCGAGGTGTAGTGGAAAAGCTCTTCCGCAAAACCGCCCCACCCCCTGTCGAAAGGCGGATAGAAGTGGCCATCGACGTTCTTGAGGTCCGTCACCCCGGGCGCCCCCTGTCAGGACACCGTCTTGCGGTCGCCTGCCCGTGGTCCGGCCGCGGCAATCGACTCCGGCACCTGGTCGGCGAATGCCTTGAAGTTGTCGTGAAACATCCCGGCCAGTTTCGCGGCCTGATCGTCGTACGCTCCCTTGTCCTGCGCGCTGGCGCGTGGCCGCACGACGTTCACGGGCACCTCGGGCCAGGACGCGG
>JAGRHB010000073.1:2829-8041 GCA_020445245.1 Gammaproteobacteria bacterium | reverse complement strand
ATCAGCAGCAGACCCTGGTCGGACAGCCACAATCCGGATTCGAGCGACGCCACGGTGATGCAGGGTGAAATGTCCGCGGCCACGAAGTCGTGCCAGGATTCGCTGTACGTGGGGCGAATGTCGAAGCCGCGCAGGGTGTCCAGCAGCGCCTCGCGGCGCCCGGCCGTTTCCGCCACGAACAACACCCTCGCATTGGCCGTGGCAAGCGTCTGCTGCAGTGCCTGCGCCGGGTTGGCGGCCTTGGCCTGGATGCCCATCGGAGGCACCGGCCGGCTGGGCAGGTTGAGGCAGGGTCCGTGGTGCTCGGCACAGTCGGCGTCACCTGGTTGCAGTTGGACCCGGCGATGGGCCGCGAGGCGGCTGTGAAGTTGCTCGGGTGCCAGGTACAGCGCGCCGGGCTGCAGCAAGGGGCGCTCCAGGTCGTAGCGCCTTTGTTCGTAACGCTCGCCGACACTGTCGAAGAAGTGCACCGCCTCGTCATCGAGCCGGCGGTCGTAAAGCACCAGGCTGTCTCTCGCGATGTAATCGAACAGCGTGGCGGTGTGTTCGAAGAACAATGGCAGGTAGTACTCGATGCCACCGGGCATCTGCCCATCACTGACGCCGCGGTAGATCAGGCTGCGCTGCGGGTCGCCTTCGATCTGTTCCCGGTAGGCCGCGCGAAAGCGCGCGACGGACTGTTCGTCGACGGGAAACTCGCGTGCCGGCAACAACGATATGCGACCGATTTTCTCGCTGGTGCGTTGGGTCTCCGGATCGAAGATGCGGATCGAGTCGACCTCGCAATCGAGCAGATCGATACGGAAAGGCTGCTCGCTGCCCATCGGGAACAGATCGAGCAGCGATCCGCGCACCGCGAATTCGCCATGTGCCATCACCTGGGACACGCATTGATAACCACCGGCCACCAGACGCTGGCGGAAATCCTCCATGTCGAGGTCGTCACCGACCTCCAACAGCAGGCTGTTGGCATCAAGAAATTCCGGCGGCAACAGGCGCTGCATCAAGGTGGCGACGGGCACGACGATGACGCCGCGTTGCAGTCCGCGCAGGCGGTGCAAGGTCAGCAGCCGCTGCGAAATCAGCTCCGGCAGCGGCGAAAAGACGTCGTAGGGGAGGGTCTCCCAATCGGGGAAGCCCAGCACCTCGAGCGTCGGGTCATCGAGGAAGAAGCAGATCTCGTCGGTGAGACGTGCTGCTGCCTGCACATCGGCAGTGACGACCAGCAAAGGCGCGTCGGCCTGATTGACCGCCCGGGCGATGGCGTATCCGCTTGCGGCACCCACGCAATGACCCCAGCGGGCGATCGAAGACGCAGTGGACGGAAGTGGGGGGACTACTGGGTTCACGGGCTCGAAAGGAATGGTCAGGGCCCGGCATTTTCGCACAACCGCGCGGCGACCGACGTCAGCGGATTTCCTCGATAGTAAATATCTTGTCGCGGATCTGCGGGATGACCAGGCCGTAACCCTGCTGCTGCAGGTGTGCGATCTCGACCATTGCCGACGGCACGATCTCGACAAAGTCATGGAAAGTGTCGGCATCGTAGCCATAGTCGCCGGCGGCCAGGCCACAGACCCTGAATTTCACCCCGAGGCTGGCGTAGTACCGCATACGTTCGACGCTGTCGCGATACTTCTCGTAGTTGTGCCTGGCCAAGGTGACGATCTCCGTGCCATGGACCACCACGACGATACCGAGAAACTCCGGTGCCATGCTGTAAGGCTCTGCGATCAGCGGATTCATGAAAGACCGCACCCAGTAGAGGCCACTGTCGATATGCCGGGGATCGGCGAAAAAGAACTCGAATACAGCCTTGGGCTCGCCGTAGTCAGGAAAAACCGTTTTGCCGGTCGCCGCGGCCGGGGCCGTGAGGGCGATCGCGATCGCGAGCAGGAAGGGTCTGAACATGGTGCCTCTCCGTGACTTCGGTGATCCTGGAAGTGTAGTCCCGGGGATCAGGGGCGCAGACAGGCTTTGATCGTCTCCCGATCGCCGATCGACAGTCATGCTCTTGAATGTGCGGCCGCAGGGTGTGTCCGCCCTGCGACCGCCAGAAGGTTGAGCGGGGAATGCGACCCCGTTGCCGTCACTGCTTCTCGGTGTTCAATCCCAGGATTTCCCAGTCCTGCATGCCGCCCCGGTACCACTTGATCTTGTTGGCGGGATAGCCGAAGCGCAGAAGATTTTCGATATTGTTCGGTGACTGGCCACACCACATGCCATTGCAGAACAGGACCAGCGTCTTGACGTTGCTGTAGTCCCAAAGGCCTTCGACCTCCCTGGCGCCGAACTGTCCGGTGAGAATCTCGGCGATCGAGATCGGATCAGCGCCCTTGGACGGATTCAGCTTGGTCCATGGGAGGTTGATGGCGCCGGGAATGGTCCCTTTGGCCACCCAGTCCGGTGTGCGCGAGTCGATCAAGACGATACTGTCGTCGCCGCCGGCCATCTTCTCCACGTACTGGATCAGTTCCAGTTCACCGATCGTTTCCACACCCGGTGCGAGTTGCGAAGGCTGTATGCAGAACGGTGGGCACTTGCGCGATGTCTTGGAGAATGCGGGGTTTACGGTCGCCGATTCGTCCTGGTTACGCATGATCGTGATTTTCTTGCCATTCACGGTACCTTCGAACTTGCTCATCGACCGGGTGATTCCGACAGCCATGTCGTCCGCAAACACAGCGTTACTGGATATCACCGTGATGGCGATGGCGCAGGCGTGAACGATCTTTCTCGGTTTCATCCGCGGGGGTCCTCCTCGATGGTCTTTGGGTAATTCGTATTGTCTGGGCGATTGCGCGGTTTCTGTCGCATCGTGCGATCTAACTGCCGATGATATCGCGTACGTCATTCACACTCCGGCTCGTCGCTGCCCGATCCCTTCTGCTTGTCTTTCTTTCCGCCGGCGCCGTTGTCATCCGCACAAGCGGTCGAATGGTCGGTGGCCGTTCCGGCCATTGCAGCGGATTGCCATGTAGCGACCGAGGCTATTATGACCAGGAAAAGCGGAAAAAAACGCATGTCAGATTACCTCTTGTCGGATAGGCTCGGTCTTGCGCAACGCTGGGTGGATGTTGCGTCTATAGGATCAATGGCGTTCGATTTCCGGAAAAATTGAAGTGAACTGGGGTCAGAAGCCATCTGACCTGGCATCGACTATAGCGTTTCAGTACACGGCTTACCAATGCGGGAAAGCTCCTAATTGTTTGATTTCGATCGGAAACCTCTGTCCTTGGGCCGTATTGCCCACGTGCCGGAACGGCTTTGGAATACTGCGTGCTCGTTGGCGCAGAGGCGTTTGCCGATGGCATCGGCCCCGGGGCTCCGAATTGTCGTCGGTGTGCTGCTGGTGTTCGGTATCGCTGGCAGCGGCGCGGTCTGCGCCGATGTTCCGGGCAGCCTGCCCGACAGGGCGCGAGAGCAGCGCCTGAAGGATCAGATCGTCGATGGCCTGCTCGATGGGGAGCCAATCGAGCTGCGCACCGTTGCGGGCGTAGACTTTCTCGCCATTCAAACGAACAGCGTGACGACGCCCGCGCGTGGTACGGCGGTGATCCTGCATGGCAGGGGGTTTCACCCCGATTGGGCGGATGTCGTTCATCCGCTGCGGGTCGGTCTGACGGAGCATGGCTGGGACACCCTTTCCATCCAGCTCCCGGTGTTGGACAAGGCAGCGAAGTACTATGACTACTACCCGGTGTTTCCGGCGGCCGGCGAGCGTATCGAGGCGGCGCTTGCGGCGGTGCGCAAGCGGTCCGGGGGGAAGGTCGTGCTTATTGCGCACAGTTGCGGATCACATATGGCGCAGCACTGGATGTTGTCGAACGATCCGGCGGCCAGGCAACCCTTCGACGCCTTTGTCGGCATCGGCATGGGTGCCACGGATTTCCAACAGCCAATGCGTGAACCTTTTGCCCTGGACAGACTCAGGGTGCCGGTGCTGGATCTGTACGGAGACGACGACTACTCCGCGGTGCACCGGCTTGCAGACGAGCGATTGGCGGCGATGCGTGTTGGCGGCAATGCAGCGAGTGCGCAGATCGTGGTACCGCACGCCGATCATTATTTCAGGGATCGCGGCGAGGAACTGCTGAAGGCGGTATCAGGCTGGTTGGATACCTGGTAGGGGAAAGGCAGCCAATGCCGCCACCGCAGCGGGTGTCCAGCGGGATCGATTCAGTCGAGATACCGTTTTGGGAGGTCGCCATAGGCGTCGATACGGCGGTCCCGCAGGAACGGCCACATCCTGCGTACATCTTCACTGCGCGCCAGGTCGATGTCGACGATCAGGGTCTGTGCTGTCTCGCCGGCCCGTGCGATCCATTCGCCCTGTGGGCCACAGGCAAATGAACTGCCCCAGAAGCGGATGCCGCCATCGACGGCATCCGGTGCCGGCTCGAAACCGACGCGATTGCAACTGAGTACCGGTATGCCGTTTGCCACCGCATGCCCGCGCTGCACGGTCAACCATGCCTCGCGCTGGCGTGAGCGCTCGGCGTCGTCATCACGCATGTCCCACCCGATGGCAGTGGGGTACAACAGGATCTGAGCACCGGCCAGTGCCATCAGGCGGGCGGCCTCCGGATACCACTGATCCCAGCAGACGAGTACGCCGAGGCGTCCCAGCGAGGTGTCGATCGGGGCGAACCCGAGGTCGCCGGGGGTGAAGTAGAACTTTTCGTAGTAACCGGGGTCGTCGGGGATATGCATCTTGCGATACCGCCCGCACAGACTGCCATCGCGTTCCAGGACCACCGCCGTATTGTGGTAAAGACCGGCGGCACGGCGCTCGAACAGTGAGGCGACGATGACGATGCCATTTTGTTTGGCCAGCGCGCCAAGGTGTTCGGTGCTCGGGCCGGGGATCGCCTCGGCGAGATCGAACCGCGAGGGGTCCTCGGTCTGGCAGAAATAGGGGCCATTGTGCAGCTCCTGCAACAGGATCAGCTGCGCACCCTGCGCCGCGGCGGCAGCGATCTGTTCACCGATCAGGGCCAGGTTGGCGTGGGCGTCACCCTGGTTCTGGTGCTGTATCAGGGCTGCCTTTACGCTTGGCTTGCTCATGCGCCAAACAACTCCAGGGTGTCGTGCAGCACCAGCTCGGCCGGGAACTGCATGGTAAGGCAGTGCAGGCTGCCACTCTGCACGATGATCTGTCGGCAATCGATCGGCATGATCTGACGGTCGGGAAAAGCATCGCCTACGATGG
>JAGRHB010000073.1:0-2731 GCA_020445245.1 Gammaproteobacteria bacterium | reverse complement strand
CTTGCGGGACATCGTATACCGGCAGCAGTACCGCATCGTTGACGATCAGGAAATTGGCATAGGTAGCCGGCAGGCGCCGGCCGTTCTCATCGACATGCACGCCGGCGAACGGCAGCGGCAGCAGGCGATAGGGCAGTCCGTCGCGGGTGGTGAACCCCTCTAGCTGCCTCGCCATCTTCGTCAGCGCCTGATGATCCCTGTCGCCGGGTGGCGCGGTCGCATGGAGAATCGTCCCGGGGTCGGCAAATCGGGCGAGGGTGTCGATATGGCCGTCTGTATCGTCGCCGGAAATATCGCCATGATCCAGCCAGAGGAAGCGCTCGAAACCGAGCCATTCGGTCAACAGGCCTTCGATAGCGGGCTGATTCATGCCGGGATTACGGTTGGCGTTCATGACCGTTTTCCGTGTGGCCAGCAGCGTGCCCGCGCCGTCGGTCTCCACCGCGCCGCCTTCGAGTACCAGGTCGCGCGGCTGTATCGTGGCCGTACCGAAACTGCCCTTGCGGTGCAATCGCGCGGGGATCGCATTGTCCAGCACCGACTCGAACTTGCCACCCCACCCATTGAAATGGAAATCGTTCAGCGTGGCGCCGGTGTCCCCGAGAACGGTCAGCGGACCATGGTCACGCGCCCAGGTGTCGTTGCTGTCGGCGATCGCAAACAGCAGTCGGTCCGTGCGGGCGCCGTTTTCGCACAACAGGCGTTCGACCAATGCTGCGTGCGGCATCGACTGACAGACCGAAAGCAGGCACTCGTGCCCGGTGATGGCGCTGCCGATCGTGGCAAACACCGGGTGCACCACGTCCAGGCGGTCCGCCCAATCAGAGTTGGCATGCGGCCAGGTCAGCATCACCCCTGACTGAGGTTCCCATTCCGCCGGCAGGCGAAGGGGGCGGGTGGGCACTAACGGTGCACTACCACGTTGATCACGTTCTGGTACTCGAAATAGACCGTGTAACCCGGGTAGACCCAGCGGGTGATCGGCGGCTCACCGACGGCGTCCATGACGGTGGTGGGAGGACCGAACTTCTCTTGGACCTGTGTCATGCTGGCGCCGCTTCGTGGGCGCAACACGCCGCTCTCGCTGTTCGCCGGGGCTGTTGAGATCGCGTCCAGCAGCAGGACGTCCGCCTGGGCTGACGCAGTTGCTGTGATGGCGGATGCCAGGACCAGGGCCAAACCAGAGGCTTTCATCTTGTTGAACTCCCGCACGAAATTGCTTGCACAACAGGCGCAGTCTGAAATCCGTGATCAGGCGCCCGTAACCTGTATCGAGTTTAACCACGAATTCGTACAGGACAAACCGGTTAGGCGCAAATCGGCGCGAACGCTCTTCGCTTTGTGATTTAATTCGCCCCATGTTTCACCCGCTCGCCCTGTTTGTCGGCCTTCGTTACACCCGCTCGCGGCGCCGCAATCACTTTATTTCGTTCATTTCGCTGATCTCGACGCTCGGCATCGCGCTGGGTGTCGTGGTGCTGATTACGGTGCTGTCGGTGATGAACGGTTTTCATAAAGAGGTGCGTGAACGCATCCTTGGGATGGCTTCACACGGCGATGTCCAGGCACTGGACGGGCGCATGGCGGACTGGCCCGAGGCGATGCGTTTGGCGCGCCAGAACCCGCGGGTGATCGGGGCGGCACCTTACATCGAGGGGCAGGCGATGTTGAGCCATCGCCGTGAGGTCACAGGCGCTCTGCTGCGCGGTGTCGATCCGGCGCTCGAACCGGAGGTGGTGGACGTCGCGTCACACATGGTGGTCGGCGCGCTGACCGATCTCGTACCCGGGGAGTACCGCATCATCCTCGGGCGGGAGCTGGCGGAGGCACTGGGCGTATCGGTCGGCGACAAAGTGACGGTCATCGTGCCGCAGATCACGGTCACGGTTGCTGGCAGCGTCCCGCGGCTGAAACGTTTTACGGTGTCCGGGCTGTTCGAGGTCGGCATGGGTGAGTACGACCGTGGTGTGGCCATTGTGCATATCAGGGATGCCGCCGTATTGCAGCAGCTCGACGATGCGGTGACCGGCGTGCGCCTGCGCATCGACGATGTTTGGCAGGCTCGTCAGGTCGCCTTCGAGCTGGCCGAATCGCTGCAGGGCCGGTTTCGCGTGCTCAACTGGACCGATTATCACCGCAATTTCTTCGCGGCGCTGAAGATGGAAAAACGCATGATGGGAGTGCTGCTGTTCTTCATCGTCGTGATCGCCGCTTTCAATATCGTGTCGACGTTGGTGATGATGGTGGTCGACAAGCAGAGTGACATCGCCATTCTCAAGACATTCGGCGCCTCGCCCGCACAGGTGATGCGGATCTTCATTGTTCAAGGGGCTACCCTGGGCGCCATCGGGACCCTGATCGGCACACTGGTCGGGTTGGCCCTGGCGCTCAACATTGAGTCTGCAGTGGCGGCAGTGGAGGGTGCATTCGGCGTGCAGTTCATTGATCCAAGCATCTACTACATCGCCAAGCTGCCGTCCGATGTGCAATGGCTGGATGTGGCCATGGTCGGGGTCGGTTCCTTTCTACTGAGCCTGCTGATGACCCTGGCGCCGGCCTGGCGGGCATATCGCACTCAGCCGGCAGAGGCACTGCGCTATGAGTGATGAGCCGGTACTGGCCTGTGAGCGGCTGTCCAAGGCGTTCGATACAGGGCCTGGGGTGGTCGAGGTGCTGCGCAGTGTCGATTTCGAACTCGGACACGCCGAACAGGTCGCCATCGTCGGGGCCT
>JAGRHB010000072.1 GCA_020445245.1 Gammaproteobacteria bacterium | reverse complement strand
TCTGGTCGAGGATGGTGCGCGAATCGACGCGCGACGACACCTGGAAGGCAATGCGGGTTGGGATGTTGGCCTTGATCAGGCCGGTGATCACATCCACCGAGGGCCGCTGCGTCGCCAGCAGCAGGTGGACGCCGGCGGCACGTGCCTTTTGTGCCAGCCGGGCAATCAGCTCTTCGACCTTCTTGCCGACCACCATCATCATGTCGGCAAACTCGTCGATCACGACGACGATGTAGGGGATGGTCTTCAGGTCGGGGATTTCCGGCAGATCGCCGGTGATCGGATCTGGCTCGCGCTTGAACAACGGATCCTTGATCGGCTCACCCGCCTTGGCGGCATCCTTCACCTTCTTGTTGTAGCCGGCAATATTGCGCACACCCAGCGCCGCCATCAGCCGGTAGCGTCGTTCCATCTCGGCAACACACCAGCGCAGCGCGTTGGCCGCCTCTTTCATGTCGGTGACCACTGGTGTGAGCAGGTGCGGGATCCCCTCGTAGACTGATAGCTCCAGCATCTTCGGGTCGATCATGATCAGGCGGATCTCTTCCGCCGTGGCCTTGTACACCAGGCTCAGGATCATCGCGTTGACGGCCACCGACTTGCCGGATCCGGTCGTCCCCGCGATCAGCGCGTGCGGCATCTTGGCGAGGTCCGCGACGACCGGCTCCCCGACGATGTCCTTGCCCAGCGCCAGCGTCAGCGGCGATTTTGAGCGGTCGTAGGGCTCGGAGCGCAGGGTCTCGCTGAGGTGCACCATCTCGCGGTATTCGTTGGGGATCTCCAGACCGATCACCGTCTTGCCCGGGATGACCTCGACCACGCGCACCGACACCACGGACAGGGCGCGCGCAAGGTCCTTCGACAGATTGGTCACCTTACTGGCCTTGGTGCCGGGGGCCAGCTGCAGTTCGAACAGAGTCACCACAGGCCCGGGGTGCACCGCCGTGACCTCGGCCGAGACACCGAAATCGGCGAGCTTGCGCTCGACCTGTCCCGACAGCGCCTGCAGCGCCTCGGTCGACAAGCCCTTGCCACTCTTCTGCGGCGGGTCGAGCAGGCCGAGCGGCGGCAGTTCGGTATTGGGCTCCGGCTCGAGCAGGGTCATCTGCCGTTCCTTTTCGACCCGCACGCTGGTGCGGATCTCCGGCTCTTTCTTCTCGATCACCGGTGGCGGCTTGTCGCGCTTGCGCTGCTTCTCCTTCTTCACCACCTCCTGGCGTTCCTGCTTCATCCGGCTGGCCTGCCGCTTCTCCGCGAGACTCCCGAGCAGCCCGACGCCCTGGCGCCATACGTTGAGCAGGAAGCCGCCGACGCCGTCCATCACCGCCAGCCAGGACACACCGGCAAACAAGGTGATACCGACCAGCAACAGGGTCAGCAGCAGCAGGATCGCCCCGGCCTCGTTCAGCACGGCGGTGCCCGAGCTGCTGATCAGATCGCCGGTAATGCCACCTGGGCCCTCCGGCAGTGAGTCGACCCCGCCCATACGCAACGAGGCGAGCGCCGTGGCGCTGAGCACGGTGAGCACGAAGCCGATCCAGCGCGCGATGCGCAGATAGACGCTGTGCTGCTGGTCGTCGCGTTCGCGAAACATCAGCCAGCCGCCCCAGGCAATCATCAGCGGGAATACGTACGCGACCTTGCCGAACAGCATGAACAGCACGCTGGCAGCCCACGCCCCCGCCACTCCGCCGGCGTTGTCGGCGTGTTGCTTGGCGCTCTCGAACACCCAGCTCGGGTCGTCCGGCGAATAGGAAAACAGCGCCATCAGGAAATAGGCACCGATCGCCAGCAACAGCAGGAATCCACCTTCCTTGAGGCGCTTGCTCAGCGAGGCATGCATCTCGAATTCACCAAATAAACAATATGAAACAGCAATTTATACAGTTTTCTAAAGGTAACTTGCGAATTATTGCACAGCCCGGGGCCAAGAGACAGTCATCCGCGCAGGGCAGGATGGACGATAGCGCCCTTCTCGACGTTGATGGCGCCCGCCAGACGCACGTCGGCGCGCCAGTCCGGACCCAGCAGTGTGTGCAGATACGGCATCATCGCGGCAGTGAGCGCCTGGGTGGCGCTGCGCGGCACTGCACCTGGCATATTGGTCACACAGAAATGCTGAACACCTTCATCCACATAGGTCGGTGCGTCGTAGGTGGTCGGCCGTGTGGTCTCGATACAGCCGCCCTGGTCGACCGCGATATCGGCAATCACACTTCCGGGCTGCATCTGCGCCACCTGGGCACGCGACACCAGGCGCGGCGTGGCAGCGCCCGGCAACAGCACTGCACCGATCAGCAGATCGGCACCAATGACCGCCTCCGCCATCACCGTATCCGTCGGCACCAGCGCCGTGATGTTGGGTGCAATGCGGTACATGCGTTCGAGTTGCCGCGGGTTCCTGTCGAATACCGTGACATTCGCACCCAATGCCGCCGCGGCGCGCACTGCCGCACCGCCCGCACTGCCCGCGCCCAGTACCACCACGTTGCCGCGCCCGACACTGGGCAGGCCACCGAGCAGGATCCCCTTGCCGCCCTGCGGGGTATGCAGCAGGTGGGCACCCACCTGGACCGCAATGCGACCGGCGATCTCACTCATCGGCACCAGGATCGGCAGGCGCCCCTCGTCCATCACCGTCTCGAAGGCGATTGCGGTAAGGCCGATCCCGCACAGGCGGCGAGTGAGTTCCGGGTTGGCCGCCAGGTGCAGATAGCAGAACAGCAGGTGCTCGCGCCTCAGGCGATCGATTTCCTCGCCCACCGGCTCTTTCACCTTCACCACCAGCTGCGCCCAGTCGTACAGCGTATCGGCATCCGGCAGGACCTGTGCCCCGACGGCGAGATAGGCGTCGTCCGGGTAGCCGCTGGCGTCACCGGCGCCCTGTTGCACCGCCACGGGGGCACCGCGCCGTATCAGTTCCGCCGCTGCCGCCGGTGTCAAGCCAACCCTGCCCTCCAGGGGTTTGATTTCCTTTGGTACGCCCACCTTCAAATGCATTGTTTTACCTCCGCACGCGCTCCCTTATAGTATTGCCCGCCCAAGCCCTTCGCCATCCCGTCACCCATCCGGGGGCAAACGCGGCGAAGCAGAAATTGACAGGAGTATTTCCGCATGAGCGATACCAAGCATTGCCGACTGCTGATACTGGGTTCCGGTCCAGCCGGCTATTCCGCAGCAGTCTACGCCGCCCGCGCCAACCTGAATCCGGTACTGATCACCGGCATGGAACAGGGCGGTCAGCTCATGACCACCACCGATGTGGACAACTGGCCCGGAGACAACGATGGCGTCCAGGGACCGGACCTGATGACACGGATGCAGAAACACGCCGAGCGTTTCGAGACCGAAATGGTGTTCGACTACATCTCGGAGGTCGACCTGAGCAAGCGCCCGTTCCGCCTCAAGGGCGACAGTCAGCACTACACCTGCGATGCCCTGATCATCGCGACCGGCGCCTCGGCGCAGTATCTCGGCCTGCCGTCCGAAGAGGCATTCAAGGGTAAAGGCGTATCGGCCTGTGCAACCTGTGACGGTTTCTTCTACCGCAACCAGAAAGTGGCGGTCATCGGGGGCGGTAACACCGCTGTCGAGGAGGCTCTGTACCTGTCGAATATCGCCTCGGAGGTGACGCTGGTGCATCGTCGCGACAGCCTGCGCTCTGAGAAAATCCTGCAGACGCAGCTGTTCGAGAAAGCCAAGAACGGCAACGTGAAGATCGAATGGAACCACGTGCTGGACGAGGTGCTCGGCGACAACAGCGGCGTGACCGGGATGCGCATCAAGAGCACCAAGGACGGTAGCACCAGGGACATCGATATCCATGGCCTGTTCATCGCTATCGGCCACAAGCCCAATACCGACATATTCCAGGGACAACTGGACATGGCCGGGGGGTACATCAAGGTGAAGAGTGGCACCGAAGGCAATGCGACAGCGACCTCGGTGGCCGGTGTGTTTGCCGCCGGCGACGTCATGGACCACGTGTACCGTCAGGCGATCACCTCGGCCGGCACCGGGTGTATGGCGGCGTTGGATGCGGAGAAGTACCTCGACGCATTGGAGCAGAAAAAAGGCTGATCGGCCCTGCCGGTGCGCGCGCCCGGTACCGGGCGCGTTGCACCGTCAGTTTCCGCGGAGAATGCTCAGCCACGTTGCGAGCGCAATGCGCTCTGAAGAACCTTGTTGGTCACCCAGGCGTGCAGCAGCACCTGCTGATAGCGACTCAGTGTTCGGAACTGGACACCGGTGTAGACCACGGTCTTCTCGCCCTCCACTCCTGTCTCCACACGCTCGTTGACGTTGCGGATGTCCCCCAGCAGACCGAGCTCCTCTGCAGCCCCACTGATCATCAGTTCGAACTTGATGTGCAGTATCTCTGCCGCCTCGCCGAGGTGCCGGTCGCTGGCGATCTTCGCACCGCTCTCGCTGAGATCGACGATGCTCGCGGCATGGAAGCTCTGCTCCTCGTTGGCCTCGACGGTATTGCGCACCATCGCGCCAATGTCGGCCGATACGCGTGACGCATTGCGCACCACGATCTGCTCGAATTGACTCGGGTACTCGAGGTGCATATGCGGGTAAGGCTTCATCGTCGTGTACAGGATCTGGGCGACGAACCCGAGAACCCGCTCACCCTTGAGGACGCGCACGTTGAAGCGCTGACCCTCGCGGACGATCTGCACCTTGCCATCCAATGTCGGCGTGGTGACGACCAGGCTCGCGCCGGGCAGGGAACCGATCAGTCGGACCGAAAATCGCGGCGCGTTTTCCGGCACGGTTGCCTGGATCTGCAGTACAGAACCGGAAGTCAGATTCAGAAGATCGGATTGGTTGTTCACGACGGCTGTATCGGACGGCGAAAGAAATTCTTTATCCCACCAGATCGAAACGTTGACCACGGCAGGTCATGATCATACCGTTTCGCCCATGACGCCCCCCAACAGCAAGACGGCCGGCAATCCAACGCTGCGGATCATCGAACGCATCGCTGATATCGACGGCACTGCCTGGAACGCGCTCGGCGCAGCCCCTTTCCCCTTCCTGCGCCACGAGTTCCTGAGTGCACTGGAGGAAGAAGGTTGCCTGGGCGAGCATTTTGGCTGGCTGCCGCGACACCTGACGCTGTGGGACGCGCAACAAAGACTCGTCGCCGCTGCGCCGCTGTACCTGAAATTCAACTCGTATGGCGAATTCGTGTTCGATTGGGCATGGGCCGATGCATATGCGCGCAACGGCATGCGCTATTACCCGAAACTGGTCAGCGCCTCACCGTATACGCCGGCAACCGGCCCGAAGCTGCTGGTGGCGGCAGATGCCCCGGCGCAGTCCAGCCGGTTGCTGCTCGCCGCTGCGCAGGAGTTGGCCAGACAGGAAGAGGCTTCGTCGCTGCACTGGCTGTTCACCACCGCCGTCGAGACCGAGCTGTTCGAGCAGGCCGGACTGGCACGACGGGTCGGCTGCCAGTTTCACTGGGAAAACCGCCGCTACACCGACTTTGATGCCTTTCTCGCCACCCTGAGTTCGGCCAAACGCAAGAACATCCGCAAGGAGCGCCGCCGTGTCGCCGAGGCCGGGATCGTGTTTCGCCAACTCGACGGGCATGGTGCTGACCATGACGACTGGGAGACCTTCCATCAACTCTACCAATCGACCTTTCATCGCCACGGCGGCACACCGACGCTGTCGCTGGGGTTCTTCGAGTCGATCGCCCGCAGCATGCCGGAGTGCGTGCTGTTGATACTCGCGGAGCATGCATCGCAACCAGTGGCGGCAGCCTTCTGTCTGGTCAGCGACGATACGCTGTACGGACGACACTGGGGCTGCAGCGCACATTTTGACAATCTGCACTTCGAAGCCTGCTACTACCAGGGGCTCGACTACTGCATCCGTCACCGCCTGGCGCGCTTCGAGCCGGGTGCCCAGGGTGAGCACAAGGTGGCACGCGGCTTCTTGCCAACCGAGACCTATTCCACGCACTGGCTGGCGGATACACGATTTCACGAGGCGATTGCCAGGCACCTCGACCACGAGCGCGCCGGTATGCGCGATTACCTGGCGGAGATGCAATCCCACAGCCCCTACCGGGCCGACAGCGCGCCATGATCTTCGATCTCGACGGCACACCGCCCGATATCGGTTTTCCGGATCCGGGCCTGGCCGAGTCCGAGCCCAACGGTCTGCTTGCAGTTGGTGGCGACCTTTCGGAGACACGGGTCCTGAACGCCTACCGCCGCGGCATCTTTCCCTGGTACAGCGCCGGCCAACCTATCCTCTGGTGGAGTCCGGCGCCACGCATGGTGCTCTATCCCGGCGCGTTGCACGTCTCTCGATCGCTGCGCCGCTCGCTGCGCCGGCGCGCCTACCAGGTCAGTGTCAACCAGTCGTTCGAGGCCGTCATCCGGTCGTGTGCGGCACCACGCAGGAGCCAGTCGGGTACCTGGCTGGTCGCAGCCATGATCGAGTCATACCTGTCACTGCACCGTGCCGGGCACGCACACTCGATCGAGGTCTGGCATGGCAACGACCTGGTTGGCGGACTCTATGGCATTCAGCTCGGCCAGATGTTTTTCGGCGAATCGATGTTCAGTCTCGCCAGTGACGCTTCGAAGACGGCTCTGGTGCTCCTAAACGAGATCGCCACCACACAGCCGCTGCGACTGATCGACTGCCAGGTCTACACCGAGCATCTGGCCAGCCTCGGGGCACACGAACTGAGCCGTGAAAAGTTTCAGGACGAGATGACAATAGCGGTGTCCGGCTCCGCACCCGCACTGCTGCCACGTCCACGACACAACGCCGCTGACCTGGCGCGGGCGCGATGAGAAACACGGGTTCGAATATCCCGCTGTACCTGTCGGCGCCCCATCCCTGCAACTATCTGCCGGGGCAGACCAGCAGCACCCTGTTCGTCGACCCCGATTCCCCCATGGATATGGCAACCTATAGCGAACTGCTGCATTACGGCTTTCGCCGTAGCGGCAAACTGGTCTACGCACCACGCTGCGAGACATGCAGCCAATGCGTGTCGGTCCGTGTGCCGGTCGACGAATTCGTGGCCAGGCGGAACCATCGCCGGGTGCGCGCACTCAATACCGATGTCGAAGTCCGCGAGCACCCCGCCGGGTTCAACCCACGTCACTACGCGCTGTACCAGCGCTATACCCAGGCACGACACCGCGACGGCGGCATGGCAGACGCCTCGACGGCAGACTATCTCGGATTCCTGCTGGCCCCGTGGTGCGACACACAGTTCCTTGAATTTTTTATTGGAGATCAGTTGGTTGCAGTCGCAGTCACTGATCTTCCGAGTGATGGCATGTCGGCTGTCTACACCTTCTTCGAGCCGGAAATGAGCGCGCGCTCACTCGGCACTTATGCGATTCTCGAACAGATCGAACGTACCCGCGCTGCAGGACTCCCCTATCTTTATCTCGGCTACTGGATTCGCGACAGCCGCAAGATGACGTACAAGTCCGGGTTCCGCCCGATCGAGCTGTGGCGTGACGGCCGCTGGCGACGCTTCGGCCCCGATGACAGGCTGCGCGATTAACACCTGTCGCGATCATTCGGCTCTGCTATAATTTTGCGCCTCTTGGGTAGCACGCCGTGGCGCTACCATCGTTCGGACGGGATCAATGGCGAAAGAAGACGTAATCGAAATGGAAGGCACCGTGGTGGACACGTTGCCGAATACGATGTTCCGGGTGGAACTGGAGAACGGTCATGTCGTGACTGCGCATATCTCCGGCAAGATGCGCAAGCACTACATCCGCATCCTGACCGGTGACAAGGTCAAGGTTGAGCTCACACCCTACGACCTGAGCAAAGGCCGCATCGTCTACCGGGAACGCTGACAACCGACCAGATCAGCAGGGCGCCTGTCCGTCCGCGGCCGGCACCTCAATGTACCGCCGTCTCCTCGATATCGAACGCCAGTTCCGTGTCGACCATAGAGATTCGAACCCTACCCCCGTGTGACAGCCGGCCGAACAGCAGCTCCTCGGCCAGGGGCTTCTTGATGTGTTCCTGGATCACCCGCGCCATCGGCCTGGCCCCCATCTGCGGGTCGTAGCCTTTTTCAGCCATCCAGTCCCGTACACCAGCGTCGACTGTCA
>JAGRHB010000071.1 GCA_020445245.1 Gammaproteobacteria bacterium | reverse complement strand
TGAACGGGAAACGCTCACCGGCGCCTGGCAGTGGGTAGTAGTCCAGGCCGAGCGGCCGGTCGGGATCGATCCGTTCGCTGAGTGCAGCCACCTGGGCATCGGAAAAAAACTGTCGCAGCACGGCCCCGCCACTGTTCGACGCACCGCCAGCCAGCCAGCGGTCGCCGATGCGGTGGCTGTAGACACCATACTGCGCCGCCGCGATCGGGTGTTCGCTGTAGATTTTCAGCACCAGGGTGCTGCCAAGTGACGTGACCGCATCGCCGGTTCGGCTGATGCCGGCAGCCAGAGTGGCGGCATTGCTGTCGGTGGTGCCGGCGACCAGCCGCACATCGTCAGGCAGGCCGAGCGACCTGGCCACCTCTGCCGCGATCCGACCGGTCACGTGGCCGACCGGGCACACCTCGGGAAGCAGGGGTGGCACCCCTGCCCAGGCCAAAAGCCAGTCAGGCCATTTCCTCGCAACCGGGTCGTATCCCAGTTTCAGGACATTGTTTTCATCGGCGATGCCATACCCGGCACCCAGTCGGCCGGCGATCCAATCTGCCTGGTGCAGCGCGTGGGCAGGCCGGTTCTTGCCACCGTGCTCCAGCAGATAAAGCAGTTTGGCCAGCGCCGACCCTGCGCCACGGGCGGGACTGCCGGCCGGGGCGACCGCCTCGATCCGCTGCGCCTGGTCGCGTGCCCGGCTGTCGTCATACATCAATGCCGTACTGCAGGGTATGCCGTGCTTGTCACACAGCAGCAGTGTGGAGGAGGTGCCGTCGACGCTGATTGCCCGGATCCGTCCGGGGGCCCGTTCTGCGACCCCGGCCAGCACCCGGGTGACGCCTGACCACCAATCCTGCGGGTCCTGCTCGCTGGCGCCCGGTGCCGGATGTCTCGACGGAGGCAGTGTTGCACGGGCCTCGGCGATGCCGCGGCCGTGACGGTCGATCGCGATCGCGCGACAGCCCGAGGTGCCGAGGTCGACGCCGACATAGCAGTCGGACCGCGCGCGCAGCGGTGTCATTGCTCAGGGCAGGTGGATGGCCTGTGGCGTCGGCCAGTCATCGGCACGGTGCTCGGCGATCACATTGGTATAGACGCCACCGCGCACGTTGAATTCGGCAGTCAGCCGCATGAAGCGGGGCGAGGTTGCGGCCACCAGGTCATCGAGGATGCGATTGGTCACGGCCTCGTGAAATGCGCCCTCGTCGCGGAATGACCATATATAGAGCTTCAGCGACTTCAGCTCGACGCACCTGGCATCCGGTACGTACTCCAGATGCAGGGTCGCGAAGTCCGGCTGCCCGGTCTTCGGACACAGGCAGGTGAACTCCGGCAGGCGGATGCGGATCGTGTAATCGCGCTCGGGACGCGGGTTTTCGAAAGTCTCGAGATCTTTGCTGGCTCGGGTGGACATGGGTTTTCCTGGCAACAGTTCGCAGATTGCCGCACATTATACGCGAGGTGCCCGGCCAATCATGCGAGAAATGACATTAGGTTAGCCATAAAAAATACATAAAAACATGTGGATACGGCGTATTTGTATAAGCTTTTCGCAGCAGCGAGCGGCTTCTTGTATCGGCGCCGAGGCATCCTGTATCTTTGCGCGCCATGCGTCTGGAAAAAATCAAGCTGGCGGGTTTCAAATCCTTTGTGGACCCGACCACGGTCCTGTTCCCCAGCAATCTCGTCGGTATCGTCGGACCCAATGGCTGCGGCAAATCCAATGTCATCGATGCGGTACGCTGGGTCATGGGCGAGAGCTCGGCCAAGAACCTCCGCGGCGAGTCGATGGCGGACGTTATCTTCAATGGCTCGACCAGTCGCAAACCGGTCGGCACAGCGACCATCGAGCTGGTATTCGACAACGCCGACGGCGGTGCCGGCGGGCAGTATGCGCAGTACAGCCAGATCTCGGTAAAGCGCCAGGTCTCGCGTGACGGCCAGTCGCTGTATTACCTCAATGGTGTGCGCTGCCGGCGCCGCGACATCACCGACCTCTTCCTCGGCACTGGTCTGGGTCCGCGCAGCTATTCGATTATCGAGCAGGGGATGATCTCGCGCCTGATCGAGGCGCGTCCCGAGGATCTGCGGGTCTACCTGGAAGAGGCGGCCGGAATCTCGAAGTACAAGGAACGCCGCCGCGAGACCGAGAACCGTATCGGCCACACGCGGGAGAACCTGGAACGCCTCGACGACTTGCGTGAAGAGGTGCAGAAGCAGTTAAGACACCTCGAGCGCCAGTCTGCCACCGCGCAGAAATACAAGGCCCTGCGCGAAGAGGAACGTCGTGTGCGCGCCGAACTTCTGGTGCTGCGGCTGGACGCGATGCTGACGGACATCGAACAGCGCGACCGCACCATCGCCGAGCAGGAAAACCTGCTGCAGGCGGCGATCGCCGAACAGCGCAATATCGAGGCGGAGATCGAGCAGCAGCGCTCCGCGCACACCGAGGCCAACGACGCCTTCAACACGATCCAGGGACGTTTCTACGCGGTCGGCTCAGAGATCGCGCGGCTCGAGGAGTCGATCCAGTACGCGCGCGAGGCGCGGCGCCAGCAGGAGTCGGACTTGGTCCAGGCCCGTCAGGCACTGGCCCAGGCGACAGCGCTGAGCGAGCAGGACGGCAGCCGTTTGGCCGAACTGGCCGGTGAACTCGAGCGCGATCAACCGATGCTCGACACTGCCAGGACTGAGTCCGACGCTGCGGCAAAGGCGCTGCACGATGCAGAGGCGACCATGCTGGCCTGGCAGACCAACTGGGACAGTTTCAATCAGGGTGCAAACGAGCCGGCGCAGCAGGCGCAGGTGGAGCGCACCCGGATCAACCATCTCGAACAGCAGGAAGTGCAGCTGAAGCGGCGCCTGACACGCAACGAGGAGGAGCGCGCGCACCTTGCCGATATGTCGCTGGCGGCCGAGATTGTCGAACTGCAGCGTCGTGAATCCGAGGGCGAGGCCGCGTTGTTGGCGGTCAGGGAGCGCGTCGAGGCACGCCTGCAATCGATCGCAAGCCTGCGCCAACGCGGCCAGCAGGCGCAGGAGGAGCTTGCCACAGCACGTTCCGAGCTTGAGACGCTGCGCGGCCGGCTGGCATCGCTGACCGCCCTCCAGCAGGCGGCTCGCGGTGAGGGTGACAGGGGTGTCGAGCGCTGGCTGCGCGACAAGGGACTGGGTGAAGCGCGCCGTCTGCTGGAGACGGTCGAGGTCTCCGGCCAGTGGCAGAAGGCTGCCGAAGTGGTGCTGGCCGAACAGCTGCAGGCGGTCATGGTCGATGATCTCGACGTCCCCGCCGCGGATCTGGTGCGCCTCGAACGTGGGGTCCTCACCCTGTTCGAGTCTGGTGACGGAAGGCCGCAGGTGCTCGAGGGCACGCTTGCAGCACATGTGAGCGGGCCCGAGCCGCTGCTGCATCTGCTCAACAGCATCCGCACTGCGAATGATCTGACGGATGCCCTGCAACGACGCAATACGCTGGCGCCCGGCGAATGTCTGGTCACACCAGACGGTGTGCGGGTCGGACGTGGTTGGGTCAGTGTGCAGCGGGGCAGCGATGCGCGTGCGGGGGTGCTGGCGCGGGAACAGGAGATCCGGGTCCTGACCCAACGTCTGGCTCAGCTCGAGCCGGAGGTCACGCGGCTGGCCGACCAGCTGGCAGCCGATCGTCGTGCCCTGGTCGAGGCCGAGCAGGCGCGCGAGGTGCAGCAGCGTGAGGCCGAGGCCGCCCAGCGAATGGTGGCCGAGGTGCGCGCCCTGCTCAGCGGCAAGCAGGCACGTGCGGAACAGATAAGGCACCGTCTGGATGGCCTGGAGAAAGATGCCCTCGACCTGCAACAGCAGTTGCAGCAGGGCGTGACCGATATGCAGGCTGCGCGCAGCCGCCTGCACCAGGCGCTCGCCTCGATCGAGGACATGGCCAAACACCGCGAGACACTGGTCGCCGAGCGTGATGCGTTGCGGGAAGCCCTGGACGCGGCACGCGGCACCGCCAGCGCGGCACGCAACCGGGTGCACGAAATCGCGCTGCGCGTGGAATCGATGCGCAGCTCCGAGGATTCGCTTCGCGCCGGGATGGGGCGGATGCAACAGCAGTTGGCGCAACTCCAGGAGCGCTGCAGCGGTCTGGAGGCCCAGCTCGATGCCGGCAAGGCGCCGATCGGAGAGCAGCAACTGCGCCTGGAGCAGCAACTGCAGGTGCGTGCTGAGGTCGAGACCAGCCTGTCGCAGGCCCGCAAGGGCCTGGAGGGAATAGACCACCGCTTGCGCGAACTCGATCAGTTGCGGCACCAGGTCGAACAGCGGGTACAGGACGAGCGCGGCCGCCTTGACCAGGCACGGATGGCACGCCAGGAGATCATGGTGCGCAGCCGCACGCTCGAGGAGCAGTTGGCGGAGACCGGCTTCGAGCGCGCACAGTTGCAGCAGGAGATGATGCAGGACGCCGCTGTCGAGGTATGGCAGACGCGGGTCGAAGACCTGGGTAACCGCATCCAGCGGCTCGGTCCGATCAATCTCGCGGCGATCGACGAGTTCCAGGAACAAAGCGAGCGCATGGCCTACCTCGACGCCCAGCATGAGGACATCAGCAAATCGCTGGCGACGCTGGAAGAGGCGATCCGCAAGATCGACCGTGAAACCCGCACGCGATTCAAAGAAACCTTCGATCGCGTCGATGCCGGGTTCAAGGAGCTGTTCCCGAAGCTTTTCGGTGGTGGCCACGCGTACCTGGAGTTGACCGGAGAGGATCTGCTCGATACCGGTGTGACGGTGATGGCGCGGCCGCCGGGCAAACGCAACAGCAGCATTCATCTGTTGTCCGGCGGTGAGAAGGCATTGACAGCCGTGGCGATGGTGTTCGCGATCTTCCGTCTCAATCCGGCACCTTTCTGTATGCTGGACGAGGTGGATGCACCGCTCGACGACGCCAATGTCGGGCGCTACTCGGCGCTGGTGAAGGAGATGTCCGCGCACGTCCAGTTCATCTTCATCACCCACAACAAGGTGACAATGGAGATCGCCAATCAGCTCAGCGGCGTGACCATGCACGAGCCGGGCGTTTCGCGCATGGTCTCGGTCGACGTCGAAGAGGCGGCGGCGCTGGCAGCGGTTTGATTTTCCCGTCTGTGTTGCAGGCGGACCGGCATTCTGGGGGCCGTTAGACGGCAAACTGCGATGGATTCGAATCTGGTCAGGTTGGTTCTGATAGCACTCGGTGTCGTGCTGGTGGTGGGGATCTATCTCTGGGATCGCTACAAGCGGGCAGCGCCTCGCGTCAGGCGGGTCAAGCGCGTGCCTGAGGCGATGTCGATTGATGCGGATGGCTTGCAGGACGAATCGCCGCAGCTCACCGAACCGGCCATGGACGATGCAGTGGAGTCCATTCCGGAGATGCGCATCGACGATGAGGCCGAGGCGGCAGGACGCGCAAGGCCTGCGCGGCGCGCGAAGCCGGTGCTCGACCCTGATCCGGCCGATCTTGGCGAATGGTCGGGCGTGCAGGCCGAATCAGAGCCGCAATTCTCGATGGACCTGCGTTTCGACGCCCACGGCGAAAGCAACTACCTGCACGCCGATCCTGCACTGGCCGATGATGTCGAACGCAAGATCATTGTGATCAACGTCAAGGCCCTTGACGGTGCACTCGCCGGGACGGCGATCGAGGGGGCTTGTCGCGAGGTCGGCCTGGTGCATGGTGAGATGTCGATCTATCACCGCCACGACGGTGGCAGTGATCGGGTGTTGTTCAGTATGGCGAGCATGGTGGAGCCCGGGATCTTTCCCATCGACGACATGGCGGCGTTCACCACCCCGGGCCTGTCGCTCTTTACCCAGTTGCCCGGCGTGCGCGATGGCATCGAGATTTATAACGACATGCTGGCTGTCGGCGGTCGCCTGGCCACGCTGCTGCATGCCGAGCTGCAGGACGAGCGGCACAACAAGCTGACACGGCAGATGCAGGAGCACACCCGGGAGTCGATTATCGAGCACCGGCACAAGGTGCGCCTGGCACGGAGTCGCCATTGACCGCGGACCAGGCCATTCGCGCAACGGTTCAACGTCTGCGCGAGCAGATCGAAGATCATAACTACCGTTACTACGTGCTGGACGATCCGCAGGTCCCGGACAGCGAATTCGATCGCCTGTTTCGTGAACTTCAGGCGCTCGAGGCCAGATACCCTGAACTGATTACACCGGATTCCCCGACCCAGAGAGTAGGCGGTGCGCCGCTTGCCGCGTTCGGCGAAGTTGCGCACCGTGTGCCAATGCTGTCACTCGACAACGCCCTGTCGACCGAGGCGCTGGCGGACTTCGATCGGCGCGTGCGCGAGCGCCTGGAGCGCGACGGCGAAGTGCGCTATGCGGCCGAGCCGAAGCTCGACGGTCTGGCGATCAGCCTGCGATACGAACAGGGCTTGCTGGTGCAGGCAGCCACGCGCGGTGACGGCACGCACGGTGAGAACGTTACCCAGAACGTCCGCACCATTTCGTCGGTGCCGCTGCGCCTGCGCGGCCGCGACTGGCCGCCGTTGCTCGAGGTGCGCGGCGAGATCTTCATGCCACGCGCCGGCTTCGACGACCTCAACGCCCGTCAGCGCGCATCCGGCGACAAGGTCTTCGCCAACCCGCGCAATGCAGCCGCCGGCAGTCTGCGACAACTCGATCCCGCAATCACCGCATCGCGGCCGCTGGCGATGTTCTGCTATGGGCTCGGCGAGGTTGACGGACATCCGATGGCGCCGACCCACGCCGCGAACATGGCCCTGCTCAAAGGCTGGGGGCTGCCGGTTTCACCGGAACTGCGGGTGGTCGTCGGGCTGCCGGAATGTATCACCTATTTCAACGACATCGGCGCGCGGCGCGCGCGCCTCGCTTACGAGATCGACGGTGTGGTGTTCAAGGTGGACAGCATCGCTGAGCAGCGGCAGCTCGGTTTCGTGTCGCGTGCACCTCGCTGGGCCATTGCCAGCAAGTTCCCCGCGCAAGAGGAACTCACCGTCGTCGAGGCGGTGGAGTTCCAGGTGGGGCGCACCGGCGCAGTGACCCCGGTTGCGCGGCTCAAGCCAGTCTTCGTCGGTGGTGTGACGGTGAGCAATGCGACGCTGCACAACATGGATGAGGTGCAACGCAAAGACGTGCGGGTAGGCGACACAGTGATCGTGCGTCGTGCCGGCGACGTAATCCCGGAGGTCGTGCGGGTGCTGCCGGAGCGCCGTCCCGCCGGCACGCGGAAAGTGGAGCTTCCAGCGCAATGCCCGGTATGTGGTTCGGATATCGAGCGCCTCGAAGGCGAGGCTGTGGCGCGTTGCTCCGGTGGGCTCTACTGTGCCGCGCAACGCAAGGAGGCGGTCAAACATTTCGCCTCGCGCCGGGCGATGGATATCGAAGGATTGGGTGACAAACTGATCGAACAACTGATCGATCAGTCCATGATCGAGGATCCGGCGGACCTGTTCGTGCTGGAGGCCGACCTGCTGGCCGGCCTGGAGCGCATGGGTGAGAAGTCGGCCGCCAACCTGGTCGGCGCGCTGCGTAAGGCACGTGCCACGACACTGCCACGCTTTCTGTATGCCCTCGGGATCCGCGAAGTCGGCGAGGCCACGGCACAGGCGCTGGCCCGCCAGTTTGGCGCTCTGGACGCGATCGGCGCGGCGGAGGAGGACGCATTGCAGCAGACCCCCGACGTCGGTCCGGTGGTGGCCCATCATGTGCACACCTTCTTTCGTCAGCCGCACAACCTGGCGGTCATCCACAAATTGCGCAAGGCCGGCGTGGATTGGCCTGAAGGCCCGCCGGCCCCGATGGCCGAAGATCTGCCGCTGGCCGGCCTGACCTTCGTCCTGACCGGTGCGCTGTCCGAGCCGCGCGACCGGATCAAGGAACGGTTGTCGGCGCTGGGGGCGAAGGTCGCCGGCAGCGTGTCGAAGAAGACCGACTACGTGGTCGCCGGCGAAGATGCCGGTTCGAAGCTCGACAAGGCACGGGCACTCGGCATCGGGGTGCTGGACGAAGATGGCCTGAAGCAGCTGATCTCCGGGGATTTCGCAGGTGGTGTTCCTTGACGCACCCGTCGTGGGAAGACACACTCGGCACACGATGCCTCGACGGATGTCATGCAGTACGGGCTTCCAGATGCGGCCTGATGAAACGCTTAATAAGAAACCAGCGGTGAACAGAATGGCCGCGGTATTT
>JAGRHB010000070.1 GCA_020445245.1 Gammaproteobacteria bacterium | reverse complement strand
GAGTCGGACGAATTCGTCACGGCCACGTGTATTGGTGACGCGGTGCAGGTGGCCGACGGTGATGTCATCATCAATATGAACTACCGATCGGACCGCGCGCGCCAGATCACCCGCGCCTTCATCGAGGCCGATTTCCCCGGGTTCGAGCGCGCGGTAAGGCCCAGGCTGGGTGCTTTCGTCTCGCTGACCGAGTACAGCAAGGACTTCGATATACCCGTTGCCTATCCGCCGGAACGCCTTGAAAACACGTTCGGCGAGTACATCGCCAACCTTGGCCTGCATCAGCTGCGCATCGCCGAGACCGAGAAATACGCACACGTGACGTTCTTCTTCAACGGCGGTATCGAGGCGCCGAACGAGGGCGAGGAGCGCATCCTGGTGCCGTCGCCACAGGTCGCCACATACGATCTGCAGCCCGAGATGAGCGCCTACGAGGTCACCGACAGGCTCGTCGAGGCGGTGCGCAGCCGGCGTTTCGATGCGGTCATCTGCAACTTTGCGAACGGCGATATGGTCGGCCACACCGGCAACTACGACGCTGCGGTGCGGGCCATCGAAGTGCTGGACGAGTGCATCGGGCGGGTCACCGAAGCGGTGCTCGAGGTGGGGGGAGAGCTGATCATCACCGCTGATCACGGCAATGCCGAGCAGATGATCGATCCCAAGGCTGGTCAGGTGCACACGGCGCACACGACAAACCCGGTCCCACTGATCTATGTCGGCCATGCGGCCACGGTGCTGCTGGAAAACGGCGCTCTGTGTGACGTCGCGCCGACGCTGCTGCAGATCATGGGGCTGCCGCAGCCGCCGGAAATGACCGGCCGTTCGCTGCTGCCCGCGGCCGGCGCCACCTGAGCACCATACTGCGGTAGCGCGCCGATCACCGATAACTGCCAGAATGAGCGCAGGATTGCCCCCGGTTTCTTTGCATGCGCCAGCCCTTTCTGATCTCGCTGTTTCTGGTTGCGATGTGGCCGGCAGTTGGCCCGTCTGCGCCGGTGACGGCAGAACAACAGGCCAGACTGGAGGCCCTGCGCGAGCGGATCAGCGGTCTGCGCACGCAGATGCAGTCCAAGAGCGGCGAAAAAACCGAGCTGTCTCGCCTGCTGCAGGAATCCGAACAACAGATCGGGCGTCTGGCGCGCAAGCTGCGGGTGCTGGACGGCCGCCTGACGCGCCAGCGTGACCGCCTGGATGAGCTTGCCATCGAAAAGACCCGGCAGAGCCAGGCGCTCGACCGCCATCGCGAGGCGCTGGCGCGCCAGGCACGCGCCGCCTATGCAATGGGCCGCCAGGAACGGCTGAAGATCCTGCTCAACCAGCAGGACCCGGCGACAGTCAGCCGGGTCATGGTCTACTACGATTACCTCAGTCGGGCGCGCGGCCAGAAGATGCGGCTGATCCGCGACTACATGCAGCGCATCGCAGACACCGAGGCCGAGATTCGCGACGAGGAACGAAAACTGGCGCGCCTGCATGATGAGCAGGCACGCGAACTCGCGGCGATGCAGCGCTCGCAGGGTCAAAGACGCGATGTGGTCGCGCGGCTGACACAGGAGCTCAACGACCAGAGCCGCCAACTTGATCGTCTGCAGTCCGATGAGCGCGACCTGCAGACCCTGATAACCGGCCTCGAAGAGGCATTGGCGGACATTCCGGCCGAGCATCCCCAGCAACTCGCGTTTGTTGGTCTGCGCGGCCGCCTGCCGTGGCCGGCAAGCGGGCGTATCGTCAACCGCTTCGGCTCACCCAAGCTCGGGGCCCTGGTTTGGGACGGTGTTATGATCTCAGCGCCAGAAGGCCGCGAGGTACGCGCCGTGCATCACGGGCGCGTCGCGTTCGCCGACTGGCTGCGGGGCTTCGGCCTGATGTTGATCGTCGATCACGGCGACGGCTACATGACCTTGTACGGGCACAACCAGAGCCTGTTCAAGGAGGCCGGTGACTGGGTGGAGGTCGGGGAGCCGGTTGCCCTGGTCGGCAGCAGTGGCGGACGCGAACAGGCTGGTGTGTACTTTGGCATCCGCTACCAGGGTCGTGCTGTCGATCCTGCCAAATGGTGCCGACGCCCTACCGGCAGCAAGGTGGGTTGATCCCGCGCCCGCATTGACGGGGCGGACTTTCGAGGATGATATGAAGCAGAGCTTGCCTTCGGCCCTGGCCGCAGTTTTCCTGGTTGTCGCCGGCGTCGTGGCCTACGAACGAACGGCGGTGGCTGAATCGACGGAGCCTTCCAATGGCTTGCCACTGGAAGAGTTGCGTGTGTTTGCCGAGGTGTTCGGACGCATCAAGAAGGACTATGTCGAGCCGGTCGACGACCGCAAGCTCCTCAAGTACGCCATCGAGGGCATGCTCAGCGGCCTGGATCCGCACTCCGCCTATCTCGACGAAGAGGACTACCGCGATATCCGCGTCGGCACCAGCGGTGAGTTCGGCGGCCTGGGCATCGAGGTCGGCATGGAGAACGGGTTCGTCAAGGTGATTGCCCCGATCGACGACACCCCGGCACAGCGCGCGGGTGTGCGTTCGGGGGACCTGATCATCCGTCTCGACGATCAGCCGGTGAAGGGCATGACGCTCGACGAGGCAGTGAGGCAGATGCGCGGCAAGCCAGGCACCAAGCTGCGGCTGACGATCGTACGCGAAGGCCAGGACAAGCCGATCGAGATCAGCGTGGTGCGCGATGTGATCAAGACGGTCAGCGTCAAACACCGCATGCTCGACCCGGGTTTCGGCTATGTGCGGGTTTCGCAGTTCCAGGCCCGCACTCCGGAAGACATGCTAACCGGCATCGGTGCGCTCAAGCGCGAGGCCGGCGGCACGCTGAAAGGCCTGGTCCTGGACCTGCGCGACAACCCGGGTGGTGTACTGAACGCGGCAGTGGCGATCAGCGATGCATTTCTGACCAGCGGTACCATCGTGTACACCGAGGGGCGAATCGCGGACTCGCAGCTCAAGTTCAAGGCGGCGCCCGATGACGTCGTCGAAGGGGCGCCGATCGTCGTGCTGGTCAACGGCGGCTCGGCCTCGGCATCGGAGATCGTCGCCGGCGCGTTGCAGGACCACAAGCGCGCCGTGATCATGGGCCAGCAGACGTTCGGCAAGGGCTCTGTCCAGACCATAGTTCCGGTCAACGAACGTACCGCGGTCAAGTTGACCACCGCGCGCTACTTCACCCCCAACGGCCGATCGATCCAGGCAGAGGGCATCGTGCCGGACATCCTGCTGGAGAACGTCCGCCTGACCCGTGGCGAGGAGTCGACAACCCAGCTGAAAGAGGCCGACCTGGCCGGCCATCTGTCCAATCCTGAAGGCAACGGCAAGAGCAACGGTGCACGGAAGAAGGCACCCGCCGACACCGGGTCGGCGGACAGCGAGACCGACTATGCCCTCAGTGAGGCCCTGAACCTGCTCAAGGGCCTGGCGATCCTGCGGCCGGACGTCGCCACCTGAGCCGCCGCCGGATGCTGCGTCTGTTCGCCCTGTTGACCTCGCTGCTGGTGCTGCCAGTGGCGGCACAACCTCCGGTGCGGATCGCGATCATCATCGACGACCTAGGCAACAACCGTCCGTTGGGCCGCCAGGCGGTCGAGCTGCCCGGCCCGCTGACCTACGCCGTGTTGCCGCAGCGGCCCTACAGTGCCGATATCGCCGAATGGGCGCACGGGCGCGGCAAAGAGGTGATGCTGCATCTGCCGATGCAGACCTCGGACGGGCGTGATACCGGGCCCGGTGGTCTGCATCTGGACATGAGCCGTGAGGACTTTGCGCGCGGCGTACAGCAGGGTCTTGACGCCGTCCCGCACGTGTCAGGCGTCAACAACCACATGGGCAGCCTGTTGACCCGCGATGCGCAGGCCATGCGCTGGTTGATGGAGGACCTGCGTTGTGGCGGTGACCTGTACTTCGTCGACAGCCGTACCGACGTGCGCACCGTGGCACGCCAGTCCGCCCGCGACGCCGGGCTGCCGAATGCCCAGCGAGACGTGTTCCTCGACAACGAGCAGGATGCCAGCTATGTGCGCCAGCAGCTGACGGGCCTGATTGCCAGGGCGCGCCGTCACGGCTCTGCGATCGGCATCGGGCATCCGCACCCGCAGACCCTCGAGGTGCTGGCCGAAGTCCTGCCGCAATTGGCGGCAGAGGGCATTGAACTGGTACCGGTCTCGCGACTGGTAGAAAAACAAAGGAGTGAACCGATATGGCACGCGTGCTCGTCCCCCTGGCCAACGGTTGCGAAGAACTCGAAGCGGTAACCATCATCGATCTGCTGCGTCGTGCCGGTATCGAGGTTGTCGCCGCAGGGCTTGCCGATGGGCCGGTCACGGCGAGCCGCGGCGTGGTATTGCTGCCCGATTGCAGCCTCGATGCGGTGATCGACGACGACTTCGACATGATCGTGCTGCCCGGTGGCCAGCCCGGCGCCGACCATCTCGACGCCGACCCGCGTATCCACACCCTGTTGCAGCGCATGGCCGAACAGGGCCGCTATACCGCCGCCATCTGTGCGGCGCCCAAGGTCCTGCTCAATGCCGGACTGTTGGATGGCCACAAGGCCACTGCCTATCCCGGCGTGATCGACGGGCGCCTGGCAACGGGCTCACAGCTGTTGCACGATGCCGTGGTCAGCGACGGCAAGGTCGTTACCTCGCGAGGCCCGGGTACAGCGATGGATTTCGCGCTCACGCTTATAGAACACCTGCTCGGTGCCGCTAAACGTCACGAAGTCGAACAACCCCTGATGCGTCCCCGAGGATAGTCACCCATGTCGTTGCGTCCCGGCAAACTGCTGTTGCTCCTGTTGATTCCCGTGCTGCTCTACGGCGCGCTGAAAGGGGTCATGTACTACAACGCCAAGCGCAGCGTCGACGACATCGTCGCGGCCGCTGCCGACCATGCGGATGTCCGCTATGCCGATATCAGCACCGATCTGCGCGGTGCGGTTACGGTCAGTGCGATCGCGGTGCAGCCGCTGGGCAGCGATGAGGTGGTGACGATCGATGCTGTCCGTGTGGCCAGTGACGACCCGATGTTTTTCATTCGCGGAATGCAATGGCGCGGCGAAGAAGGGGCGCCGCCCGGCAGCCTCTCGTTCACCATCAGCGGCTTGAGTATGCCGCTTGCCGCGGCGTTTCGGGATCGGCCGGTCGCGCCGGCAGTAGACAGTGCCGGCCTGTGCAGCGATGGCGTATCCATCGACCCGCAGTTGCTGCAGCGTATCGGTCTCTCCGCATTGAACATGGATGTCGACGGCAGCTACCGCATCGACGAGGCCAACCGGACACTCGATATCGGGATGAACGTGGATCTGCGCGACATCCAGTCGGTGCGCCTGTC
This sequence comes from Gammaproteobacteria bacterium, assembly GCA_020445245.1. The sequence continues at coordinate 2,960 of JAGRHB010000070.1, read as the reverse complement.
TGCGACCCTCAATGATGTCGATGTGCAAAGCCTTTCCCAGGGTGCTCCCCCGAGCTTCAGCCTGGGCGGGTTCGACTTCGCGGTGAGGGTGTCGCCGGAGTTTGGCCGTCAGGCGCTCAAGGCCTGTGCCATCGGCACCGAGTACAGCGTGCAGGCGTGGAGCGGCGCCCTCGCCGAACAGGCGATGCAGCGATTTGCGGACTCGGGCCTGACGCTGGGTGAGGGCCTGAGCAAGGCGGTGCGTGACTTCTACCGTGACTGGGGTGAGTTCAGGGTCGTGGCGGTACCGGCCAGACCGATCGGCCTGTTGAGCCTGGTGGCGATGCGGCCGGAGCAGCTGGTACCGACCCTGGGGCTGAGACTGAGCCTGAATGACCAGCCGATTGCCGATACGACGTTCAGCTGGCAGCAGCCGGATGCCGCAGGGCTCGCCGCACTGTTTGGGGCCGAAGAGGAAGTCGTCGAGGGGAAGACGCCTGACGGACGGCCGCGACGGATCATCGTGCGCCGCCAGTTCGAACCGGTGCGGGTGGCCGATATCGCCAGTTATGTCGATCACCAGGTCAAGATCAAGCCACGCGGACTGCCGTTGCGTGAAGGGGTGCTGAAGCGTATCCGCAATGGCGAGGCCGAGGTCGAGCAGACCCTGCACGGCGGCAAGTACACGACCTACGTGGCGCTGGCCCAGATCCAGTCGCTGCAGGTGCTGATCCAGCGCGAAGTCCCACCAGGCAAATAGCGGGCGGCGCCCACCGTCAGTCGTCGGCCTGGCGCAGCACGCGGATCAGCGCACTGTGATCCAGGTCGCCATCGCCCTGCTCGATCAATTGCCCGAACAGTGACATGCTCAGACGTGTTGCCGGCAACGGCTGGCCGAGCAGTTCCCCGAGTTCGCAGGCCTGGCGCATATCCTTGTATTGTGTGGAGATGCGTGCCCCGGCCTGAAACGCCGTGTCGATCATGCGCTGGCCGTGCACCTCGAGAATGCGTGAACCGGCGAAGCCGCCGAGCAGCGCCTGACGAACCTTCCGCGGATCCACGCCAGCGGCCTTCACCAGCGCCAGCGCCTCGGCCACAGCACCGATGTTGAGACCGACGATGATCTGGTTGGCTGCCTTGGCCACCTGTCCGGCGCCGACCGCGCCGACGTGCGTGAACCGCTGCCCAAGGACATCGAACAGCGGCCGCACCCGCGCGATCACGGCGTCATCGCCACCCGCCATGATCGTCAGGCTGGCATCGATTGCGCCGATCTCACCGCCCGACACCGGCGCATCGACAAAGTCCACACCCGCCTGTGAAAGGCGCCCGGCGAAATCACGGGTCGCCATTACCGACGTGGTACCCATGTCGACCACCAGGTCGCCTGCATCCAGACCCTGCGCCAGGCCCTGATTTCCGAACAGCACCTGATCGACGGCATGGGTGTCTGCGACCATCAGCACCACGATCGCCGAGGCGCGGCCAAGGTCGGCGGGTGTGTCGCAGACCTGCATTCCAGGTCTGAGCAGGTGCTCCGCGACGTCGCGCGAACGGTTCCACACGCACAGGTCGGCCCCGGCCTCCAGCAGGTGCAAGGCCATCGGGCGCCCCATCAGCCCGAGTCCGGCAAAGCCGATGCGCATACCCTGCAGCGGCCGGGGATCCTGTGGCCTGGTCTCAGTCATGTCCGGCCCGCAGGCCAAGGCCGCGCACCGCCGCCAGCGCACAGGCCTCGTCCTGCTCGGATCTGGCGCCGGCGACCCCGATCGCGCCCACGATCCGCCCGCCGTCATCGCGAATCAGGACGCCGCCGGGCAACGGGACAATGCGGCCGGACGACATGGCATTGAGCGCCTGCATGAATCCCTGCTGTTGCAGGTCCCGGGCAAAACGCTCCGCCAGATCGCGCGTATCAGTGCCCAGTGCCAGTGCCCCCCAGGCCTTCGCCTGGCAGATGTCGGCACGCAGGAACGACAGGCCGTCCTGGCGTTGCAGGGCCTTGAGGTGTCCGCCGCTGTCGAGTACCGCAACGGCGATCGGCGGCAGGTCCAGCCGAGCCGCTTCCGCCAGTACCGCGGCAATCAACGCATTGGCCTGATCCAGGGTCAACTCAGTCAAGGTGTCTGCTCCTGTTTTCGATCGGCTGCATCCTGGGAACTGGCTATACTGCATGACCATGAACGACAAGCCTACTGTCCTGGTGACGCGCCGACTGCCGCAGGCAGTCGAACAGCGCCTGCAACGTGACTACGACGCCCGCCTCAATCTCCACGACGAGGTGTATTCAAGCGACCAGTTGCTGGAACTGGCCGACGGGGCGGCTGCGATCATTCCCTGCCATACCGAACGGCTCAATGCAGACGTGATCGCACGCCTGCCCGACAGCGTCAAGGCGATCTGCAGCTTCTCGGTCGGTTACGACCACATCGACCTGATGGCGGCGAAGAAACGCGGCATCCAGGTGACCAATACCCCCGATGTGCTGAGCAACGCCACGGCGGAAATCGCGATCCTGCTGATGCTCGGTGCGGCGCGGCGCGCCCACGAGGGTGCGCGCACACTGCGCACCAACGCCTGGGCCGACTGGAGTGCCATCGGTCAGCTCGGTATCGAGGTGACGGGCAAGCGACTCGGGATCATCGGCATGGGACGTGTCGGACTGGTGATGGCGCAGCGGGCGCGGGGTTTCGATATGGAAATCCATTACTACAACCGCCACCGCTTGAGCCCCGAGCTCGAGGCAGGCGCGGTCTTCCACCCAGACCTGCATGACCTGCTGCCGCACAGCCAGTTCCTGTCGATCCACTGTCCGGCGACACCGCAGACCCATCATCTGCTCAATGCCGAACGTATCGCCCTGCTGCCTGACGACGCGGTGGTGATCAATACCGCGCGTGGTGCGGTGGTCGACGATGACGCACTGATCGCGGCACTGACATCCGGAAAGCTGTTTGCGGCGGGACTCGACGTGTTCAACG
>JAGRHB010000006.1 GCA_020445245.1 Gammaproteobacteria bacterium | reverse complement strand
GCGCGGATCGACGCAGTCGAGGATGTGCTCGATCACGCTCTGATCGTGCAGAAAGTTCTGGCCGAACCTTTTCCTGGGGCGGTGGCTCAAGGGGTTAGCCTTCCAATATCGAATAGATTCACGCGATTATGAAGCAGCGGGTGGGAAATGCCCACGGAGATCAGGCGGTTAGGTTTCTAGTGGTGTGATTTGAACTCGCTTCGATTTTCGCAGCGGTTGAATTTTTGAATGCGCATCCAGGCACCGGGCAGCACCCGAGCTAGGGGCCCAATCGACGCCGCTGCGTCAAAACACGGGAATCTTCTTTGAGCGAGAGTTCATTCGGCTTCTGTGCTCGCCCCGACGTTGCCCCGAAATTGAGTAGCACCGGGCGTTAGAGTCCAATCCCATGATGAAGGAGATTGGACGTGAATCACGATCGGAAGTTGCTAAAGCCGCGAATACCCGGCTTCGCGTTGGCTGCGTATCGCCAAGAGGAAGACGCAATCTATCTCGGGTACATAGCGGTGCAGTGCGATGTAACCATGTGCGCCATGCCCGATGATCAGCTCTCTCAAGTCATTCTTTGTAGGCCGGCCAATCAGCGGATTGTGCTCCAAGACCGATATGGCACGAACGATCTCTGCGATGCGAGTAGAAGGATCAGGGACGTCGAACTTGTTGAGATGTTCCAGAATGCGATCGAAGTCCTCGCCGATTTCGGGAGCGAGTTCGATCCGGGACATAATTCGGATCCTTCAGCGCGCCAGTTTCTTGGGTCTTGGTCGAGACGTTTTCTTGCCGCTGACGCGCTCCAGCAGGTAGGCGCGCATCTCGCTCCAGGAAATCGTCTTCCCAGTTTCAGCGATATCGGCGAAACGGCGTTCCGCCGTTTCGAAGAATTCGTTACGGCGTTCCGCAGCTATTACGCTGTCCTCGATTGCCCCGAGAATAAATGCGTGCGAGCTTGTGCCGGCGTTTGCCGCGGCCTGCGCAATGCGTTTTTTCAGGTCTTCCGGGAGCCGGATCGTGGTCGTCGACATGGTAATTGTCCCTAGTGCCGCGTACGGTCGCTAAGCGTAGCACGAGAGTGCTACAGCAGCCAAAGTGCAGCCTTGTTTCGGAAGAGGCTGGCCGCTGTGATTTGGCTGTCGGTGATATCGTCGGCAGCCCTTATTCCCACCTCTCTGACTCCGCAGAATCTGCAGAAAAATCACTCCGGGCAACACTCTTGGCCGAACCTTTTCCTGGGGCGGTGGCTCAAGCGGTTAGCCTTCCAAATTTGCGAGAAATGAAGGCGTTAAGTGTCGGGCAGAACCAAAGGGCTGCGCAAATCAGGGTGTCAGGTGTGCGTGCGAGAAGAGGGTGGGTCACTTCGATTATCGCGGCGGTTGAAATTGGCGGTTCTCGACCCCGAGCAGGCTCTAGGCGGCACACAAGCCATCCGCGGCGTGCAGCTACAACCGGACATACTCAGAGACCCAGAAGCGCTTCAGGCATCAAGCACCAGTTTAACGATACCTCAGGGCATCTACGATTAGCCTGAACGCTGGGGACGAGTGTCGCCGGTTGGGATAGTAGAGGTGGTATGCCGGTAATGGCCGCATCCAGGTATCGAGGACACTGGAGAGGCGGCCAGCATCCAAATGCTCCTCAACCTGATCCAGCGGCAGATAGGCCAGCCCCATGCCGCTGACCGCGGCGTCCCGTATCAGGTCGATTGTGTTGAACATGAGCGGCCCGTTGACGCGAACGTGACTGTCTTTCCCGCGTTTCGTGAACCGCCATTCGTTGACGGCGCCGTGCGAAGGCAGTGAAAGAATCACACATCGATGATCAACCAGTTGCTTCGGATTATTGGGCTTCGGATAGCGGGCAAAATACTCAGGCGCACCAACCACAGCCATTGCGATCTCGGGTGAGATGGGGACGGCGATCATGTCCTTGTGCACTTCCTCCCCAAGGCGGACGCCCGCGTCGTATTGGTCCGAAACGACGTCAGCCAAGCCATACTCGGTGACGATGTCCACCTTGATGTCTGGGTACTCCGACAGCAGCTTTGCCAGACTTGGCAGCAGGTAGACTTTTGCAGCGTGCTCGACGCTGGTGATGCGGAAGGTGCCAACCGGCTTGTCGCGATACTCGGCGAGTCCGGCGATGCTTGAATCGATGTCCTTGAACAGTGGCGCGAGCGAATCGAGCAGCTGTTTGCCAACCTCGGTCGGCGCGACACTGCGCGTCGTTCGCGACAACAATCGCAGGCCAATATCCTCTTCGAGCCGACGGATAATCTGACTCAACGCAGACTGAGACATTGCGAGTCTTGCCGCGGCTCGCGTGAAACTCTTTTCTTCGGCGACAGCAACGAAGGCGGCCAGGTCGGCAATCTCGTCCCTTTTCATTAATCACCTCAGTGATAAACGCAATCAATTTAAACGCATTGTAGGTTAATCGGGCCGAGCCTAGGCTTTGTTCATGCGATTCGAATAACGCACCAAAACGACTTCCAACCGGCCCAGTGCCAGGAGATCACGCATGAACAAGGTCAATTTCCCCAATTCGAACAACACCACCATCACGATGGCGGCGGTTATCAATTTTCCGGAGGGGTTTGACGACAGCCAGCGGTATCCGGCGATCGTCGTCTCACACCCCGGCGGAGGCGTAAAGGAACAAACGGCGGGCACTTACACCGCAAAACTCGCAAGAGAGGGTTTCGTCACGATTGCCTACGATGCCTCTTACCAGGGTGAAAGCACCGGGGAGCCCCGGCAGCTGGAGAATCCGCACATCCGGACAGAGGATGTGAGCGCCGTCATCGACTACCTGACCACGCTGCCTTATGTGGACAGGGCGCGAATTGGTGCGATGGGTATCTGTGCGGGTGCTGGGTATACCGCCAATGCGGCGATCAACGACCGCCGGATCAAGGCCGTAGGCACCGTGAGCATGGTGAATATTGGTCAGATGTTCCGCAATGGCTGGGACAACAACGTCAAAGACAGCGATGCCATACCGTATCTGCAGGCGGGTTCCGATGCGCGGACGTCAGACGCCAGCGGTGCAGAGATCGTCACGATTCCCATGGCACCTTTGAATGAGTCTGACGCGCCGAATGAGGAATTGCGCCAGGCATGGGAGTACTACCACACGGATCGCGCCGAGTACTGCACGGCTCCGGGCTTTGCGACCGCGCGCAGCCTGAACCAGATCATCACCTACGACGCATTCCACAAAGCCGAGGCATTCCTGACACAACCACTGCAAACGGTCGTCGGTAGCGCAGCGGGCAGCAAATGGATGAGTGACAACCTAATGGCACGCGCCGCCAGTAGCGACAAGCACATGCACATCGTCGAAGGCGCCAATCACATGAGCCTTTACGATGGCGAAGCGGAGATCAGTGAGGCCGTGAGCGTACTTGCGCCGTTCTTTCACTCGAAGATGTGAAGGCACTTCGTGATACGAAACCAGGAGAAATATATGGAAACAATCAGCTTCCGTAACTATGACATGTACTGGGATATTGCGGTGGATATTCATTTTCCACCTGATTTCGACGAGGCAAAAAAATATCCCGCCATTATCAGTGCGCATCCAATTGGTAGTTGCAAAGAGCAAACGTCGGGAAGCGTTTATGGGCAGGCATTAGCAAAAGAAGGTTTTGTGGTAGCCGCATTCGACCGTAGTTTTCAGGGCGCGAGTGGCGGTGAGCCGCGCTTCGTCGAGGACCCTGTGCAGGCTGTTGAGGATTTTCGACACGTAGTCGACTACCTGGTGCAAGTGCCTTATGTGGACGCAGACCGAATCGGTGTACTTGGTATTTGTGGTGCCGGTGGTTATGCCGTCAACGCAACGATGACGGAGCGTCGAATCAAGGCACTTGGTACTGTTACCGGGGCAAACTACGGACGCCTGATGCGGGGGAATTTTACACAGCTCAATCCCATTGCTGCGCTTGAAGCAATGGCTGAACAGCGAACCGCAGAAGCGCGTGGGGCAGAGGTGAAAGTGGACGATCTGCTGGCCTCTTCTCCCGCAGAAGCCATCGCGCTTGGCGTTACTGATATCGATCCTTTGGGCGCTACAGAATACTATCGAACGCCACGCGGCCAACAACCACACGGCTGCAATCGATCTGTACCCTCTCATCAAGCCGCAGCAATTGGTTGGGATGCCTACCATCTTGCGGAAGTGCTGCTTACTCAGCCAATGTGTATCGTGGTCGGTGACAAACCTGGCGCATTCGGAGCGTATCGTGATGGCTGTGAGATCGTAGAACGAGCCGCGTCCAAGGAGAAAGAATTAGTGGTCGCAGAGGGCTGGTCGCATTATGACCTCTATGACAAACCAGAACCGGTCAAGATTGCTCTCGACAAGTTGATTCCCTTCTATAAAAAGCATCTCGGATGAACTCCCATGTAGCCCAAGTCGGCGGACGGTTACGCCGCCGCTGATTTGGGCGCTGATGTTGTCGGGCGTGGATATGCAATGGGAAGCAGAGATTATTGAGGCTGTCGGCGGAATTGTCGGCAGCCCTCGTGCCCACTTTTTTAACTCCACAGAATACGTGCGAAAACCACTTCGACCAACGCTTCTGGCCGAACCTTTTCCTGGGGCGGTGGGTCAAGGGTTTGTCCTGGTGAAATCGTGAGAAATGAAGGCGTTAAGTTTCGGGCAAAAGCAAAGGACTGCGCAAATCAGGAGGTTAGGTGCACGTGGAAGAAGCGGCTGGGTCGCTTCGATTCTCGCGGCGGCTGAGAGAAGAGCAGGTTCCACCAGCAATAAAGAAATCCGGTTTGCGCTTCGTACTCCGGCGCTGGCCAGTACTTCACCCCGCGGGAGCTGATCCAGGCCATGGTCGATGTCATGCCCCAGGAGCCCGGCGAGAGCATAGCCGACCCGGCCTGCGACATCGGCGGCTTCACCAAAGATGCGAAGTACGAGGCCGACAGGGGGAGTATCCCGGTGGTCCTGTTGGACCCGGATGACTTGTCCAACGAGATCGTCCGCCATTACGGTGAGATGGACATGGACGCGCGGAGCTTGATTCCGCTGACAACCATTCTCTGGCCGGCATAGGGTCAAGAAACAAGTCCGAGCGGTTTACAAATAAACGAAAAGATATATAATATGTAAACCTCATAGCGGAGCAGGAGGCTCGCCATGATCGGGCAACGAATTCTTCAGGCCCGCCGGCTGGCCGGGCTTTCTTCGCGCTCGCTCGCCGAACAGGCCGGTGTCTCGGCGATGGCCATCTCCAAATATGAGCACGATGAAAACACTCCGGGTTCCGAAGTGCTGCTGCGCTTGGCGAAGGCCCTGAATGTGCGTACCGAGTATTTCTTCCGGCCGGCAACCGTCAGGCTGGAAGGTGTCGAGTTTCGCAAACGCAAGGCGCTGAGCAGCGCTGAAGAAAACCGGATTGTTGCTGACGTTTGCGACAAGCTGGAGCGTTGGGCGGCATTGGACGAGATCTTTCCGCCCTCGCCGGAGATGGCATTTCGGGTGCCTGGTGCCGTGCCCGGAGCGATCGCCAGCCTCGAGGAGATCGAAGACGTGGCATTGGCTGTTCGCGATGCCTGGGCGCTGGGCCACAACCCGATTCCGGATCTCGTCGATACCCTTGAGGAACACGGCATCCGTGTGATCGTTACCCCCTTGATTGGCGACAAGCATTTTGATGGTCTGGCGGCCCATGTTGGGGAAATGCCGGTTATTGCTATCGGAGCATTCTGGCCGGGTGACCGGCAGCGTTTCACCCTTGCTCACGAGTTGGGTCACTTGGTGATGCACGGGCGCTTGTCGGACGCCGTGAACGAGGAGAAGGCCTGTGATCGCTTTGCCGGTGCTTTTTTGGCCCCGCGCGACGTGGTTTTGGCCGCATTGGGCCATAAGCGTAACTGGATCGAACCCAGAGAGCTGTCCCTACTGAAGGCCGAGTTTGGTCTCAGCATGGCTGGCTGGAGTTATCGTGCCCGGGATCTGGGCATCCTCAACAAGACCACTCATGGCAAGTACTGGGGATTCTTGCGCAAGCGCGGATGGGACAAACAAGAGCCCGGTGGTTCCTACCCCAGCGAACACAGCCGCCTGTTCGAGATTCGTGTGTACCGCGCCTTGGCCGAAGATTGGGTAGGGGAATCCCGGGCGGCCGAGTTGCTGGGTATCCCGCTCGCCGAGTTACGTGCCTGCCGGAACATGGAGTGTTCCACCGATGTTGCTGATCAGTGATGCGAATATCCTGATTGATATGTCCGTAGCTGGTCTACTGGAGGCAATGTTCAGCCTGCCTGAAAGCTTCGCGGTGCCTGACGTTCTGTTTGCCGAGGAGCTCAGCGAACAACATCCGGAACTTTTGTCATTCGGCCTGACCACGTTGACGTTGGATGGTGCCGGGGTCAGGGAGGCGACCATGGTCATGGCGAGCTGCACAGGACGCGCGGCCCCGAGTCTGAACGACGTGTTTGCACTGATGCTGGCAAAACAAGTGGGCGGCGTGTTGCTCACCGGAGATCGACGACTGAGAGAACTCACCGAAACAAGATATTCGGACGTCGAGGTGCGTGGGACACTCTGGCTCGTGCAACGGTTGCAGGAACAAGGACTGCTTGAGACAGATGCAGCCAGAGTAGCGTATTGGCGAATGAGGCAATCGGGGAGCCGACTACCCTGGGGCGAGGTGAACCGTCAGCTGGTGGAATGGGGCTTGGATCCACTGTGAAACAACGGCGATGTTTTGCTGCGTTACTGGAGAAGCAAAGCGAAAAAGTTCCGGTGAAGCGAAAGGGAAATCTCAACAAGCTTCTTGGCAGTTACCCATGCGCAAGGTAACCCCGCCGCCAGGTTGCACAGTCGACCTCTTTTCGGATGATCAATCGCCGCTTGCCACCACTGCCGGGTTGAGCTGGCCGGACGGGCACCGCTTTCCGCTCAACCTGGACGTCGGTAAGGTCAAAGACGTTGTCTTGCCCGACCTGAAACACGCCCGGTCTGCACTGCTCGCATCGGGTTATGCCTCACTGGATCGGCTGATCGATTTCGTGGCGACCTGTCCAGGTGAAAGCCGACCGCGCGTGATGATAGGGCACGAACCACATCCCTCACGCCGAGAAACATATGAACTCGCCGGCAAGCCCCTGCCGCTTGAGGTCGAGCATTACTGGCTGGAGCGCGGCGTGTCACTGCATCTCAGTGCGAAGTTGCTGCACTTTATCGAGCGCTTGAAGGACGGAACCATCGAGGCGCGTTACCTGCCAGGCCATACACCACTGCACGCCAAGATCTATTTGGGCGACGACGGCGCGACAATTGGCTCCAGCAATTTCACCGAATCTGGGCTGCGCCTGCAGATGGAGGCCAATGCGCGGTTCAGCGCGACGCAGGAGCGTGTTCGCTACGCCGAGTTGAAGCAGATAGCGGAAAACCTCTGGACGATGGGGCGCGACTATCGCGACGAACTCATCGCCTTGCTGGAGCAACTGCTGCGCGTCGTGTCATGGCAAGAGGCCCTTGCCCGGGCCTGTGCGGAGTTGCTCGAAGGTGAATGGGCCGAGCGCTATCTGCGTGGCGACTACCTTGCCGATGCCGCCAGCCTCTGGCCATCGCAGCGCCAAGGCATCGCTCAGGCGCTGTATGTCCTTTCGCACCAAGGTAGCGTGCTTGTTGCAGATGCCACGGGGTCGGGCAAGACCCGCATGGGCGTGCATCTGATCGGCGCGATCCTGGACCAGATCCTGCGCAAGGGCAGGCTGCGCCAGGGCAAGGCGATTATGGTCTGTCCGCCGATGGTCGAGTCTTCATGGGAGATGGAGTCGCACTTGGCAGCAGTGCCTCTGGATACCTACTCACATGGCAAGCTCAGTCACAGCCGTAGCCGTCGTCACGAGCTGACGATTGAGGCGCTGCGCCGAGCGCAGATCCTGTGTGTAGACGAGGGACACAACTTCCTCAATTTCAAGGCCCAGAGAACGCAGCACCTCTTGCGCAACATGGCGGATCATGTGTTGCTGTTCACGGCGACGCCGATCAACAAGAGCGTGGTCGACTTGCTGCGCATCGCCGACATGCTGGGTGCCGACAACCTCGAGCCGTCAACACTCAAGGCGTTCAAAAAGGATGCTCGGGGTCCGGAACATCAATCGCTCCTTGACTGAACGGGAGATCGAAACGCTGCGTAATGAGATCCAGCGGTTCACTGTGCGTCGGACCAAGAAGGTGCTCAACGGTCTGATTGAACGCGAGCCGGAGCACTATGTGGACAAAGACGGTCGCCAGTGCCGCTTTCCCCGACACAAGCCCATGGTGTATACCCTGGACGAGCCCGGCAATGACCGCGAGCTAGCGCAGCAGATTCGTGACCTGGCAGATCAATTGGTCGGCGCGACCCATTTTGTGCAGACCATCGAAATGCCCGAGATCTTGCGGCAGCAAGGCATGTCGGAACAGAGTTTTCTGCAGGGGCGCTTGAACTCGGCGAAGAAGCTCGCGCGCTACGTCGTTACCTCATCTCTGCGTTCTTCGCGGGCGGCGCTTGTTGAACATCTGGTCGGCACGCATCAGGCCATCGAGCGACTGAGCATCAGCCGGTTCAAAAAATCAAACGCAACAGGTGATGTACTGGGACAGCTGGGAAGAATCGCCGGGAGTCCACCGAAGAACAGACTGGGGGTCGCATTGCCAGATTGGTTGGCGGACCCGATTGCCCACAAAGCAGCCTGTGAGCGTGATGCGGCTACCTACGGGGCGATTCTGGACCTTGTCATGCGGCTGAGTGATCAGCGGGAGCGCCGGAAGGCCTCACATCTGATAGGTCTTCTCAAAACTCATCAATTGGTTCTGGCTTTCGATGGGCGACCAATAACGCTTGCCGTGATACGGCAGCTGATAGAAGAGATGGCGGACAAAGTCAGCGTGATCGTGGCGACGGGGGATGCAGACTCGGAGCGTGCCTCTGCCATGGAGACATTTCGCCTGGGCTCCGCGAAGAAGCGAACTATCGGCCTTTGCTCGGATAGCCTTTCGGAGGGTGTCAACTTGCAGCAGGCGTCGGCACTGGTCCATTTGGACATGCCCACCGTGGTGCGAATCGCCGAGCAGCGAGTCGGTCGTGTCGACCGGATGGATAGTCCACATGAGTTCATCGAAGCCTGGTGGCCCGAAGATGCGCCGGAGTTCGCGCTTTCGACGGATGAAAGGTTTATCGAGCGGTACGAGACGGTTGAGAGTCTGCTCGGTTCAAATATGCCGCTGCCCGATACGATGCAGCGCCATGCTGCTCCCGTGAGAACCGAGAAGGTAATTGAAGATTTTGAAAGACAAGCGGAGATAGGTGCGTGGGACGGCATTCAGGACGCATTCGAGCCGGTGCGACAACTGGTGCAGGGGTCCACGGGATTGGTTCCTCCAGATGTGTACGAGCGATATCGTCATGTCTCAGCGCGGGTCTTGTCACGGGTCAGCGTGGTGCGATCGAAGGCGCCGTGGGCATTCTTTTGCTTGACCGGGGGTAGCTTCGGTGCGCCGCGATGGATCCTGTTGACGAGTTTGAAGGGCAAGCCAATAACTGAACTGGGCGCCGTCTGTGGCGCGCTGAGGGAGCATTTGACGGAAGAGACCGACAATCTCCCTTTCGATGAGCGCAGTGCATCCGTGTTGACGGAGTTCCTCAATCGCCTGGACGAGGCCGAGCGGTCGTTGCTTCCAAGGCGTAAGCAGCGGGCGCTGGAGGAAATGAGGATAGTCGTTGAGAAACTAGCCGATGACGCCGGAGCGGCGAGTAAGCAGCAAGATGTCGATCACTTGGTAAACATCATGGAGATGCTCGACCGCAAACTACCGAGCTACCAGCCCGACTGGGATGAAGTGGCGGGCCGATGGCTCGACGTGATTCGCCCGGTGTGGTTCGAGATGCTGACCGGACGCAAACGTTCGCGACCCTTGTTGTTAAAGGATATTCGTAACGAATTGCTCGCCCGTGGGCCATGGTTGACCGGTGAGATACTCCATAGGTTTCGTGAATTCCCAGTTCTGCCCGGACCCGAGGAGCGGGTGAAGGCCTGCATTGTAGGGGTGTCCTGATCTGGCTGGTGTTAAGGCAGCCATTAACTGAATGTCGGCGAAATCGTCGCCAGCCCGCGTTCACGCGTCTCTAACTCTGCAAAAACCGCAGAAAACTCCCTGCGGGCAACACTCCTGGCCGAACCATTTCCTGGGACGGTGGCTTAAGGGGTTAGCCAGTCAGCAGCGTGAGTTCAAGCAACATGCTATCGACATTCTTCGTTTTTCCCGGGGAACGAGTCGGGAAAAACATTCGTTCAGAGTTCGTGCTCCTGAACCAGGAATGCCGATGATTTCGAGTGATCGATGAAATTGCATTCGTCTGCCTGCAGGGCAGCAGCCAGTTTCTGGCCCTCGGGTGAACTCATGCCGGCGATCAGCGCTTCTTCCGATTCGAACCAGACCTCGGCGATGCCGTCGAATGCGGGCAACATACCCCTCGATGCCTGCAACCCCTCATTCATCGGGCTGTTCAGCGTATGCGATTGTATGTATCGCTTGGCGCCTATCGTTGCAGCGTTGCTCATGAAGAACGGCGCGTGCTTGTTCTCCCAGTAGTCCAGGAACGCTTCCCGCGACATGTCCGGGTGTCGCGTCAAACACATCACGAACTTGATCATCAATGGCTCCTTCTCACGGTGAACCACGCTGACCAGCCGGCAGGGGCCGGGCAGGTACAGCGCGTTTGTTTTGCCTGTTGTCCCGAGGTGCGTGGCTGCGCCGCGGCTCTCAAGCGGCGGGCCTGGCTTCCGGTGGCACCCAGTCGCCTTCCAGGATCTGCCAGCCCGGCTGGTAGCAGCGAATGATGTAGTTCCAGCCTTCGGTAATCGGCAGGAAATTGGGTTTGCCCGGGTCTCCGCCAAAATGAATCGTGACGCTGCCATCGCCGTTGCGTGCTGCCGTGATGCTGTTGAAGGAGTACGCGTCGTATTGGTTCTTTTCGAAAAAGCCGTCCTTGTTGTAAACCGTCACAGACCAAAACGCGTCAACCGGGACATCTTTGGGCAGTGTCAGCGTATAGGCGGTGCTGCCGCCGTTGTCCTTCGGCGTGAAATTGAAGTACATCGCCCCTCGTTCCGGGTTTCCGCCCCAGCCAAATGCCGTCCCGAGGAAGTGATTCACGCCGTTGACCATTCCTCTGGGGCCAAACGCGTCTGGAAAAGACGAAAGGTCGGAAGCAAGCGCGTTGATCTGTTTGCGTGTCTTGACGAGTGATGTCTCATCCCAGTCAGGAAGCTCCAACGTGCCCAGGCTCGCCTGGCGGATTTTGATTGCATCCTGCAGCGCATGTGCTTCCTTCACGTCGTCAGGATTGTTCGGATCGACGAAGGTGCGGAACAACAGCAACACGTAGCGGGTGCCGACCGATTCGCGGGTAAGCGTGATCTCGCCGGGGCCGTGCTTCAGCACAGGATTGAAGTGATCCTGGTCGATCGCCAGCAAAGACTGAAAACGATCGGGCGAAACCGGCTTGGAGATGGTTACCGGCGAGTTCAGGTCGAATACGCCCATGGAGTACAGCGTGTCCCGATTGCCGCGGATCGTTGTCTGGTTCTCGACGGAGTAAGGTTCCCGCATGTGCAGAAGCGTTCCGACGCCACCCGCCTTGGCGGCATAGGCCTTCATCTGCATGTCGCTCTCGGCCCGGATGAAATTCCGGACGTTGACCGGGTCGGAGGCTGCAGCGATTGCCGGAGTCAGGAATGCGGCAGCGAGAAGGCAAATAGCCGAAAGAAATTGGTGTCTTGGTGGCTGATCGCTCATGGCGTCTCCTTGTCGGTTGCCGGGGGCTTGGCCGGGCAGGCCGGGATTTGTGGAAAAAATCGCAAGCCCCCGGATTTGCGGATTCTGGCTACAGCATAGACGCCACGGTGGTCGAAATCTTTGCCATTTCGCGCCACCTGGCGGCGCGGGTGGTGCGCTGACGGCCAGACCAACAGAAAAAGGGGGCGATTCGAAAATGGGCCTTGTCTCCATGAATGCTGGGTGGCCCGCTCAGGCGTTGTGCCGGCTCTTGCGATATTCCGTCGGACTGATTCCGGCGATGCGCTTGAACGCGCGGGTGAAATGGGCCTGATCGTCATAGCCGACTGCACGCGCGATATCCACCACGCGGTGCCCCGGGTCCGCGAGCATTTCCGTGGCGGCGTCGAACCTCACTTGTTGCAGGAGGTGCGAATAACTCATTCCCAAGGTGCCAAGTCGGCGCTGCAGTGTCCAAACGCTGGTGCCGGCAATCTCAGCGGCAAGGCTCACGTCCAGGTGGCTTTCCCTGACGTATGAGCTCAGGGCCAACATCAGTGATTCGCGAAAATCCAGGCTCCGCTGTGACAGGGTTCGTGGCACGGCGGGCATCTTCTCGGTGGTCGGTGTCGTGTCGTCGTCGCGCCATATTGCCTTGGTCATCAATGCCGCGGGCACGAGGATTGACGTCGACGCACTTCCGACTACCAGGCGAGTGGTTGGAAATGTGTTGTAAACCTCTGGGCCGGGATCGAATCGCGACCGGCGTGCCAATCTCTCGTGCCAGGTCGATATAGATCAGCAGGTATGCAGCTCGGCAGAGCATTATGGATCTCATGCCGGTATCCCTAAGGAGATAACGAGGGCTTTCCGACATGTCGGATTGCCGTTACGCGGTCGGAATTCATGACGTGTTCTCCGCGGGATTATTCGACCCATGGTATTCGAACCTTTTCCTGGGGCGGTATTGCGGACCGACTACCTGAGTCTGCACATGACCAACCGCAACGGTACGTCGATCATGTTCCAGGCCACGGCTGCAGGTCTGGTGGCAGGCATTGCGCTTCGCGGCGACCTGACGCCGGCCATGCACCCAGGCACAGCCAGGCTCGAGCGCATCGACAGGTCCGCGCGTTTCCGCGTAGGGCCCGAGGGTGACTATCGGGCCGTATGCAGTGTTCTCCACGAAATCAACAGGTAATCACCAGGCGGCCATCAAGTTTGCCGGGCTCCCTTTGACCATCATTCACTCAGCGCCTGAGAACGGCTCGGCGCCCACAGAAACCAATGGAGAGCATCATGCCACTCGTAGACATTCAACTTATCGAAGGCGTATTCGACGACGAACAGAAGCAGGAGATGATCCAGAAGGTCACCGACGCCATGGTCGCCATCGAGGGCGAGGCCATGCGCGGCGTCACCTGGGTCCGCGTGCTGGAGGTGGCCAGCGGGCAATGGGGCATCGGCGGCAAGGGAGTAACTGCCGACGTGATCAGGAGCATGCGCGAAGGCGCGGTGTAGTCGTCGCCAGTGCGAAAGCCGGGGGCGGTGCCCCTGGCACCCCGAAAGCCCAACGCTGAAGACGAAACCGTACTTGACCATACCCTGACTCAGGAGCCTCACATGCACACGTCGACACAAACCGCAGTCCACCACGGCAACGCCCTGGCAACCACCAACTGGTTCATGCTCGGACGACAGCCCCAGGCAAAAAGCCGTGAACCCTCGATCTTCATGCTGGAGTACAAGACCGCCGCATGGTGGTACTGGGTAGTCTCCACCATCACGCTCAACCTGACCGTGCTGGGCATCTACCAGCTGTTTCCCGTCACGCTGGGCATCGCGGTCGTGCAACTGCTGCATTTCGCCATCCGCGATCGGGGACGCCCGACGATGACCGTGCAGATCCGCACCGGGTACCTGTTGGTGCTGTTGCTCACGATACCCGAGCCGATGCACTGGTTCCTCTGGGTCCCAGCAATCGGCACGCTCGCGAGGGTCCTGTTCAGCTACTGCCTCATGGCGCGGATGCTGGTGCTGTTGCCAGTCAACCGCAAGGAATTGCTTTCGATGGCTTTCGTGAAGAAGGCCTTCCTGACGCCACCGCGCCAGGCCACGCCGATCCATTCGATTCCGCTCGCATGCTGACCGGGAATGTCCACCTCCGGTAGCGGTGTGCAAGGGCCGGCGTTGTCGGCCCTTGCGTATTCGCGCGATCTGTCCCGCGCGGACCGAAACTGCCGGGAACGTCACCTCGCCTCCGACCTACGACCACTTCACCACCAGGGCCTGAAACGGCCAACCGCAACCGGGGATGACCGGGCCCTTGCGGCGGCGGGCCTGGCGGCTTTTTCGGTGGGCTATACTCGCCCAGTCGAAGCTTTCGAGTGGGCACCATGCGCTATGCATTTGGCGAATTCACCCTGGATACGGACGTATTCGAGATCAAGCGCGACGGTGAGGCCCTGGCAGCCGAACCCCAGGTGCTCGACCTGTTGATCCTGCTGGTCGAGAGCCGCGAAAAGGTAGTCACGCGCGACGAGTTGCTGGCGAAGATCTGGAAGGGTCGCGTCGTTTCGGATGCCGCACTGAGCAGTCGGATCAAGTCGGTGCGCCGGCTGTTGGATGACGACGGCAGCAGGCAGATGTTCATTCGAACCATCCATGGCAAAGGCTTCAGGTTCGTCGGCGAGGTGGTGGCGTCCGCGGCCCGTTCGCCCGGTCTCCCATTACCTGATAACGCCGCCGCAGCCGCGTCTTCGCCCGTGGCGAATACCGGCACGGCGTTTCCCAGGCCGCAGACGCGGTACGCGAAGAGCGGCGACGTGCATATCGCGTATCAATTGTTCGGCGACGGGCCGGTCAATTTCGTGCTGGCGCCCGGTTTTGTCTCGCATATCGACAACTACTGGGACCATCCGGATGTCGCGAACTGGCTGAAGGGACTGGCGAGTTTTGCGCGTGTCGCGATGTTCGACAAGCGCGGTACCGGGCTGTCCGACCAGGTGCCCCACCTGCCGGATATGGACGAACGCATGGATGACGTCAGGGCGGTCATGGATGCCGTGGCGTTTGATCGTGCGGTGATCATGGGCATCTCCGAGGGCGGGTCGCTGGCGACCTTGTTTGCGGCCACCCATCCCGACCGTTGCCAGGGCCTCGTGCTCTACGGTGCCTTTGCGCAGTTCAGTTCCTGGTTCGATACAGAAGGGGGATTGCAGGGCCTGTTCGATTACATCGAGAGCGCGTGGGGCAGTGGCGCCAGCCTGCCGCAGTTTGCCCCGACCGTGGGGGACGACCCGGCCTTCATCGAGTGGTGGGGAAAGTTTGAACGCCTTGGTGCGAACCCCGGCGCGGCGATCGCGTTGATGCGCATGAACAGCAAGATCGACCTGACGCAAATCCTGCCGAGCGTCCAGGCCCCGACACTCGTGATCCATAACGCCGGCGATGTGTTGATCAACGTCGAAGGTGGACGCTTCCTGGCGAAGCAGATTCCAAACGCCACCTATGTCGAGTGGGACGGTATCGATCACCTGCCCTGGGTTGGTGACACAGGGTTGAAGATGCCCGGCGTGGTGCGGGACTTCGTGCTGAACGTACCGACCTCGGAGCCGGTCGATCACGTGCTGGCGACGGTACTGGCGATCCGTTGCGCGACGGATGATGGTTCCGCCGATCACGTCGGCGAGTTGCAGCGGATCATTACGGAATATCGGGGGGGCGAACTGATCTGGTCGGGGCATACCTGCCTGGTCGCGTTCGACGGTCCGTCGCGGGCGCTGCGCTGTGCCGGCGACATCGTCAGGTGCCTTGCAGAGCTGGGACGTGCCGGCTCGGTTGGTGCGCATACCGGAGAGGTGGCGATTGGCCGCCAGTCGATCGAGGGACTGGCGGTACAGATTGCCGACGAGATTGCGGCTGTTGCACGCGCGGGCGAAGTGCTGGTCTCGCGCACCGTCGTCGATCTCGTGGCGGGTTCCGGCGTCTGCTTCGACGACGCGGGAACCCGCCCCGTAGCTGCCATGCCCGAGGACTGGCGACTTTACGCGATTGCTTCCTGAGTATTCTCAGCCACCACCCATCCGCAGGAAGCTGCGGTCGAACCGCGCCATGAAGTCACGCACCTGGCGATCCGTATAGCCGCGAAAGCGGATCGATACATCCAGCACCGGCAGCCGCAGTGCGCCGAGACAACGCTCCGGCATCGTTTGGAAATCAACGATCACCTCGGCATCGGCGTCGCGCAGTGTCGCCCGGCCGGTTGCCGTGTCGATCGTGGTCAGGTGCGTCTTCGAGACCAGGGGCAGCAGGTTCGAGAACTCGGTGACGGTGATGCCCATCTCCTTGCGAAAAGCGGGGATCGGCGATGTACCGTTCAGGGGCGGGGTCACATCGTCTCGTTCCAGAATGTCAGCGTGCAGCATGGTAAGTACTCCTGTTCAGTCGAACGGTTGCAGTAGAGGTCGGATCGGGCCGTTCAGTTCCGGCTTGCTGATCAGTGTGGTCTGCGACCGTCAACCTCGCTTGAGGTCGGTGTGGAGATTCTCTGGAGATTTCTGGAGGATTGAGAACCGGCGTTGGCCAGCGGGCCGGGTTGCCGGGTCGGCTCAGCAGCTGGCGTAGCTTCCTCAGGGTCGGGGTACCAAGCTGTCGACCGGGGCGATGCACATGCACGCTGTGCCCATGTCAGGTGAACAACACTGTCGCCGGGGCCGCTGTGTCCAATCCGGGTCAACGCCCGCATACAGTCCAATGACTGGGAACTCGCGACGAATTCCCTGTTCCGGGTAAACCGATCGTGCGATTGCCGCCCCTGCAATTCCAGCCAAACGCAGGCTTTCACCTGTCGCTCTGTACTTCTTCAGGATCTGACCTATACACCCTGCATGCACGCATCTCAGTGCACGGTCACGGCCACCTCGGCCGGCCCGCTCGGTTCGGTTGACTCGCTGGTCTGCGTGGCAACGAGACGGAATACAGGAACTATCGACTTGAATGCGTTCGCGTTTTCACGTGGTGAACATGCCCGGCTGTTCACCTTCCGGACACTCGGCGCGGGCTTGGCAACTTGCTTTCTGTTGTGGGCATCCATCCGGGTTCACGCCGGCGACCATGCGGTCGACTCCGAGCGATACCGGCAGCTGTGGGCGCCCCGTGGCATCGAGTTCGTCCTGGTGACGGACTTGGCCATCGCGCACGTCGATGCCACACCTCTGCCTGGGCTAGACCGGGCGAGCATCGGGTCGACGATCCGGGATTCGCTGTCGGCCTATGCCGATGCGATGGGTTTGTCCGTCTCGTTTGTGGATCCAGCCTCACCCTGCGCTGACGGTGTCATTACTGCAAGAATTGTCATAACGGCGCCTGCCGGTGAGTTGAGCGTGTCTGACAGCAGTTCGGGTGCGGCCAGGTTCGCGAAGCTGCCGATTCGCGTTGAGAGCCAGGGCGATTGCGGCTATCGGGGTGACGCATATGAACGGTCGGTTGCATTCGATGTCCCCGTCTCCGGTGCACAAGTGGGTGGTGACGGCGCGCTGGCTGAAGCACTTGCGCGCTTCAGCCGGGATCTCATCGACGAGGTTCTGTTGGTGTGGCACCCGGCGTGGAGGGTGCCCGAGCCCGGTTCGAATCTGTTTGGCGTTTTCACCCTCGAGCCGATCAGCCCACCGGCCAGCAGCGGTTTCCTGAAAGGCCTTTCTTCGGGCAGGGGGGGTAGGGGGCTGAACGGCCTGGTTGTCACGCGGATCGAAACCGCTCAGCCGGAGTTTCGCTGGACGTCTCTGGCGGACTTGCTGACTTTGCCGGGTCAGTCTGAACCTGCCGCGTCTGTCAGCAACGTGACATATCAATTCCGGCTCTACGCGGCGGCTGACACCGGGCTCGGCCTGACGCCGGGCCGGCTGCTGCTCGAGCACGCCGACCTTACCAAGCCGCTACTGCGCCTGCCTGCCCCGCTGGAGTCGTGCCAGAGCTACTTCTGGACGGTGCGGGCCCGTTTTCAGCTGGGAG
>JAGRHB010000069.1 GCA_020445245.1 Gammaproteobacteria bacterium | reverse complement strand
CACGGTGCTGTTCGTGCTGACGATGGCGGTGTTCTTCGCGCTGGCCGGCTGGTTGGGGGAGCGCCTGCGTCCACGCGCCGGGGCGATGTGGCCGATCCTGGTTGTGCCGGCGTTGTGGGTCCTGGTCGAGTGGCTGCGCGGTTGGTTGTTCAGCGGCTTTCCCTGGCTTTCGTTCGGCTACAGCCAGATCGATCTGCCGCTGGCCGGCTACGGCCCGGTGCTCGGGGTCTATGGTATCGGCCTGTTGGTGGCGGTCTCGGCCGGTATCCTCAGCCAGTCACCGCGTCCGCTGCCGGTGGCGACCTTGCTGGTGATCTGGGCCGCCGGGGCCGGCCTGCAGCAGATCGAGTGGACGCAGCCCGCGGCAGCGCCAATCCGGGTCAGCCTGCTGCAGGGAAATATTCCGCAGGACCAGAAATGGCGGCGCTCGATGCGCGGTCCCTCACTGCAGCTGTATCTGGATATGACCGCCTCGGTGCCCGACAGCCGGCTCGTGATCTGGCCCGAGACCGCAGTCCCTGCATTTGCGGCTGAGGTCGAAACCAGCCTGCTGGCACCGCTGGATTCGCTGCTGCGGGAGCAGGGCCGGGACGTGCTGTTGGGTATCGTCGACGGCAGCGAATCCGGTGACTACTACAACGCGATGCTGAGCCTGGGCGCCAGTGGCCGCGACCACTATTACAAGCGCCACCTGGTGCCGTTCGGCGAATACCTGCCGTTCGACGCCTGGACACGGCCGCTGCTGGATTTTCTGCAGATCCCGATGTCCGATTTCTCGCCCGGCGGTGACGGCAGGCCGCTGCTGACGCTGGCCGGACAGCCGGTCGGGGTCGACATCTGTTACGAGGATGCATACGGCGCAGAGGTCGCACGTGCGCTGCCGGAGGCGACGCTGCTGGTGAATGCCAGCAACGATGCCTGGTTCGGCGATTCGCTCGCACCGCACCAGCACCTGGAGATCGCACGAATGCGCGCGCTGGAGACTGGCCGCTACCTGCTGCGCGCCACCAACACCGGCGTATCGGCGATCATCGATGCACAGGGCCGGCTGCGTGGCCTGTCGCCCCAGTTCGAGCGGGCGATCCTCAGCGACGACGTGGTGCCATTGCGCGGGACCACGCCGTTCGTGCTGTGGGGCAATGCCGCCGTTGTCGTTCTGGCCGGCCTGATGCTGCTGCCGGCACTGCGCAGTCAGCGTGCCGGCGCCTGAGCCTGCCCCCTGCCCAGCAGTTCATCGATGCGCTGCTGTTCGAGGTTGCGTTGCTCGACGTCGTGTTTGGCAGCCTCGGCCTGTTGCAACGCTTCGAGGTAGACGTTGGAGACCGGCTCCGTGGTGCGCGGTGTTGCCGGTGGGCTGTCACAGCCGGCCAGCAGCAAGGCGGCAGAAAGGGCCAGTGTCAGGCTGGGCAGCACCGATGGCATTCGATACAGTGGATTCATGTTGCTGAGCTTAGACTGTCGTGGCGATTTCGCTGTGCTGCAGTTAACGTTCGCCGCATCCACGCGTCAATCAACCCTATCAGGAGTTTTCTTGCGATGAGTCGGGAAATCATCAGAACAGACCAGGCGCCGCAGGCGATCGGGACCTATTCGCAGGCGGTCAAAGTCGGGACGACCGTGTACCTGTCAGGACAGATTGCACTGGACCCGCAGACCATGAGCATGATCGAGGGTGACACGGAGGCGGAGATCCGCCGTGTGTTCGACAACCTGCAGGCGGTGGCGCGTGCAGCCGGCGGCAGCCTCGACGATATGGTGAAGCTGAATGTGTTTCTCGTCGACCTCGGCAATTTTGCGCTGGTGAACCAGATCATGGCGGAGTACTTCGACCAGCCTTATCCGGCGAGGGCAGCCCTGGGCGTGGCGTCGCTGCCGCGCAACGCCGGTGTCGAGATGGATGGTGTCCTCGAACTCGAACGCTGATCGGCCGGTCTGGCGGCCGCCGCCCTGGCTCGGCTGGTGGCTGCTGGCCGGGCTGATGTTGGCTCTGTCCTGGTATGTGGGCACTGTCCAGCGCGATTCGCTGTTTGCACAGCTCGAAGTGGACGGCCGCCAGCAGCTGGACCTCTACGTCTCGCACCTTGCAGGCCAGCTGGACGAGTATGATTATTTGCCGGCGTTGCTGGCTGACGAGCATCGGCTGCATGCGCTGCTGGCATCGCCGCAGGACGCTTCCCTGCAGGACCAGGCGAACCGCTTCCTGGCACACGTCAACACGATAGCCGGTTCGCTCGATGTCTATCTGATGGATGCCCATGGGGTGACGCTGGCCGCCAGCAACTGGCAGCAGGCGCTTACCTTTGTCGGCCGCAATTTCGGATTCCGGCCGTATTTCATCGAGGCGATGCAGGGCAGGGCAGGCCGCTACTACGCACTCGGAACGACCTCCGGGCGGCGCGGCTATTACTTTTCCTACCCGGTCGGCGGCGGTGCGTCGCCGCTTGGCGTGGTCGTCGTGAAGATCGAAATCGATACGCTGGAAAACGCGTGGCGCAGCCAGGATTCGGAGTTGGTGGTAACCGATCCG
Organism: Gammaproteobacteria bacterium; assembly: GCA_020445245.1. The sequence goes on along the minus strand of JAGRHB010000069.1, from coordinate 5,777 downwards.
GACGGCGTGATCTTCATCTCGACCCGGCCGCAGTGGCGTTACCGGGCCCTGCAACCGCTGCGCGCCGAGGTGATCGAGCGTATCCGTGCGTCGCGGCGTTATCCGGATGCCGAGCTGACCGCGGTGTTCGGCCTGCAGGGAAAGGCACTGGCTTCGGGTGTGCAGATCCTCCAGGGTGCCGGGTCGGACGATGCCGGTTACATCAGCCTGGCCACCGACATGCCGGAGGCCGGCTGGCGGGTGCAGCTGCTGATGTCGCAAAAGGTGGTGAACCCGCAGATATGGCAATCGCGCCTGTTTGCAATGAGCCTGATGTTGCTGCTGGCGATCGCCGGATGGCTGTTTGCGCAACGCAGCCGGCGCCGGCACGAGCGCGAACTGGAAAAGCGCCAGGCGATGCAGGAGGCGCTGGACGAACTCGAAGGGCGGGTCAGTCGGCGCACCCTCGACCTCACGGAGGCCAACCGTCTGCTGCGCCAGGAGATCGAGCGGCACGAACAGACCCGCGACGAGTTGATCCAGGCGGCCAAGCTGGCGGCCCTTGGCCAGATGTCGGCAGGCATAAACCACGAACTGAACCAGCCGCTCGCGGCGATGCGCACCTATGCGGACAATGCACGCACCTACCTGGCGCGCGAAAACCTCGAGCAGGCCGCATGGAATCTGCAGCAGATCAGCGAATTGACCGGGCGCATGGCGCAGATAAGTGGTCAGCTCAAGGTCTTTTCACGCAAGTCCAGCGGGCAGCGCATACGAGTCTCGTTGCGTGCCTGTCTGGATGGCGCCTTGCGCATCCTGCGCAGCCGCATCGAGCAGGCGGATGCCGAACTGGTGACCGACCTGCCGCCGCAGGACCTGTTCCTGCTGGCGGACATGGTGCAGCTGGAGCAGGTATTGGTGAATCTGATCGGCAACGCCTGCGACGTACTGGTGAATCAGCGGCATCGGCGTATCGAGGTCAGCGCGCGGGCGCGCGGACCTGTCGTCGTGCTACAGGTGCACGACTCCGGCCCCGGCATTCCGCAGCAGAACCTCGAAAAGGTGTTCGATCCTTTCTTTACCACCACGGAGAACGGCCTGGGGCTCGGTCTGTCGATCTCCCATACGATCGCGCAGCGACTCGGGGGGTCGCTGACCGTAGGCAATGCGAGTTCAGGCGGCGCGGTGTTCAACCTGACGCTGGCCGCCTGGCCCGAGAGCGCGGCGGCCGGCGGGTGAGACAGGATAGGACGCGTCGCCTTACTGGGCGCCGATCTTCTGCATCAGGCCGAAGCTCTTCACGAACGGCCCGGCCATGCGCGGGTCTTTGATCATGGCCTTGAAGTCGCCCTTCTTGAACTTCAGCTTGCCCATCGCGAAGGCAGTGCCCATACCGGCCATGCCGAGGCCTTTTTCGACCCATTTCATCCAGTCGTCACGCGATGCGCGCATGTCCCAGTCCGGGTCTTCGTTCGCGTAGTCGCCAGCGCGCACGCATTCACCGTTTTCCACCACGAAGACGCCGCGCGGCTGGTCTTCATCCTTGAACCCGCAGGTGATCACAGAGTTGAAGCCGATCTCGGCGAGCCGGTCGCGTACCTCCGGTTCGGCATTCCACGCGTCCTTGAGCTGGTTCATCCATTCGTCGGAAAACAACTGGGCCATTTCGTATCTCCTGTAGGGTGGGTTGACGCATTCTGGCGTGCCTGTAAGAACTAAACCAGTGGGACATGCCCGTCAACGGCGGGCTGGTCGAGGCGATTTGTCCCATGTCAATGGCGTGTGGGGATGCTTCACCGCCGCGGGCGCAGTAAGCTCGCGCCATGAACAACATTGTCTTGCCGCCTGTCATGCTGATCGACGACGAGGAGCATATCCGCGTTGCGGCATCGCAGGCACTGGAACTGGCGGGTTACCGGGTGCACGCCTTCGATCGCGCCGAAAAGGCACTTGAGGTGCTGGGCACCGACTGGCCGGGTGCGGTGATCAGCGACATCCGAATGCCGGGGCTCAGCGGTATGCAGTTCCTGCAGCGTGCGCGCGAGATCGACCCGGACCTGCCTGTCATCCTGATCACCGGGCACGGTGACGTCAGTATGGCCGTCGAGGCGATGCGTGCCGGTGCCTACGACTTCATCGAGAAGCCGTTTGCGGTAGAGGACCTGGTCGACACCGTGGGGCGCGCGCTCGACAAGCGCGCACTGACGATGGAAAACCGGCGCCTGAAGAACGAACTTGCGGTGCAGAGCAAGCCCGGACCGCGGATCATCGGTGACACGCCGGCGATGCAGCACCTGCGCCTGACGATTGGCCAGATCGCCGATTCCGGCGCCGACGTGCTGGTCAACGGCGAGACAGGTACCGGCAAGGAGCTGGTGGCGCGTGCGCTGCACGAGAACAGCCGCCGGCGTGAGCATAATTTTGTCGCTGTGAACTGCGGCGCAGTGCCCGACACGCTGATCGAGAGCGAGCTGTTCGGTCACGAGGCCGGTGCGTTCACCGATGCGCGGTCGCGTCGCATCGGCAAGTTCGAACATGCCAATGGCGGCACCCTGTTTCTCGACGAGATCGAGAGCATGCCGGCACAGGTGCAGGTGCATCTGCTGCGTGTGCTGCAGGAGCGGGTGATCGAGCGCCTGGGCTCGAATGAGTTGATACCGCTCGACCTGTGCGTGGTTGCCGCGACCAAGGTCGACCTGCGCGAAGCCGCCAGTCACGGCGAGTTCCGCGAAGACCTTTACTACCGTCTGAGCGTGGTGATGATTGACATCCCACCGTTGCGCGAGCGCCGTGAGGACATCGCGTTGCTGTTCCAGCATTTTGTGCTGGTGGCCGGCGCGCGTTATCAGCGCGAGCCGCCGCCGCCGCGGCCGGATCAGCTGCGTCGCCTGATGATGGCCGACTGGCCGGGCAACGTCCGTGAGCTGCGCAATGCGGCCGAGCGCTACGTGTTGCTCGGCGAGTCTTGTGGCTACGATATCGAGCGCATGGTGGACGGCAGTACCGACCGCCCGGCGATGACGCTGCCAGAACAGGTCGACTGCTTCGAGCGTGCGCTGATCGAGCAGCAGCTCAAGGCCAGCAACGGCAGCATCAAGGACACGATGGCGGCACTCGGCCTGCCGCGCAAGACGCTGTACGACAAGATGAAGAAATACGGGCTCGAGCGTGACGACTACAAATAGTCCCGCGTTGAACGCCGGTGCGCCGTCCCTGGCCGATAACGCGACAGCCCTGCGTCAAGGTGCTGCCGTTGTGCTCAGACCGCCTCTTTCCATTCGACCCCGGTGTCGACGCAGTGGTGGGATGGCGGCGCGGGTTGCGGGGTTTTCATCGTCACCAGTTCCTCGGCGCTGATCGGGTGGATCGCGATGGTGCTGTCGAAGTCCGCCTTGGTTGCCCCCATCTGCACCGCAACGGCGAAGCCCTGCATCATCTCCTCGACGTTGTCGCCGATCAGGTGAATACCGACGATACGTTGGTCGTCACCGCTGCAGACCAGTTTCATCGCGGTGGTGACGCCGTGTGCTGACAGCGCATGGCGCATCGGCGTGAAGTCGGTCTGGTACACCGTGACCTTGTGCCGCTGCTCGCGTGCCTGACGTTCGGTCAGGCCGACTGTGGCGACCGGTGGGTGGGAAAACACCGCGCTGGGGATGTTGCGGTAGTCGACCCTGCTGTCCGCCTGTCCTCCGAACAGACGTGCGGCGAGGCGTCGACCGGCGGCGATTGCGACCGGTGTCAGTGCGGCACGCCCCGTGATGTCGCCGATGGCGTAGATGCCGGGCACGTTGGTGTTCTGGTAACCGTCGGTCGGCACGATACCGTTTGCGCGGACCTCGACGCCGGCCATTTCCAGTGCCAGCCCGCGGGTGTTCGGTGCGCGACCGACGGCCCAGATCACGCTGTCGAAGCCATCCAGACGCTCACCGTTGTTGGCGTCCACAGCGATACCGGCGGCGGTTTTTGCCAGCCCGGCGACCTGGAAGCCCATATGCAGCGCGATGCCCTGTTTGCGCATCTCGTCCATCAGCACATCGCTGATCATGTCGTCGAAGGCCTCCAGCACGCGTGCCTCGAGGGACACCAGGCTGACCTCCGAGCCGAGTGCACGCAGCACCCCGGCCAGTTCGACGCCGATGTAGCCGGCACCGATGATCGCGACCCTGTGCGGCTGTTCGGCAAGTGCGAAGAAGCCATCCGAGGTAATGCCCAGTTCGGCACCCGGCACGCGCGGCACGATCGGGTGACCGCCAGTGGCGATCACGATGTGCGCGGCGCTGTAGTGCTGACCGTTGACCTCGACCGTGCGTGCATCCACGAAACGTGCGCTGCCGTCGATCCGGGTGATGCCGCTGTCGGCCACGTAACCGTCCCAATACCGGTTGATGTTGGTGATGTAGTCGTTGCGGCCGCTGACCAGTTTCTGCCAGTCGGTGACCCCGCGCTGCGCCGGGATCCCGAAGTCGCTCGCAGCATCGACGGCATGCGCCAGGTTGGCCGCATACCACATCACCTTCTTCGGCACGCAGCCGGTGTTTACGCAGGTTCCGCCCATCTTTGCCGGCTCGATGACCGCGACGCGCCTGCCGTACTGCGCCGCCTTCTCGGCCACGGCCAGGCCGCCACTGCCGCCTCCGATGGCGATCAGGTCGAAATGTGTGTTCATCGTCGTACTCCCGTGTTTCGGTGCTGATCCCTCACCCCGGCCCTCTCCCAGCGGGGAGAGGGGGCAGTTGGTTTCACTCTGCCCGGCGGTGGAGAGGGTGGTCTTCCCTCTCCTTGCAGGAGAGGGCCAGGGTAAGGTGATCCCAGCGGCCCTCAGGCCGCGGCTTTCTCACGCTCGCCGAGGAATTCCTCGAGCCTGTCCGATCCGCCGATGTGCTCACCGTTGATGTATACCTGTGGCACCATCGAGGCCCCGGCGACCGCACGCAGCGTCACTTCGCTGTAGTCGCGGTTGAGCACGAGTTCGTCGAACTGGATGCCGGCATCGTGCAGCAGTCCCTTGGCGCGCACGCAGAACGGGCAGCCCTCGCGGGTGAACACGGTCACGTCGAGCGGTTTGCTGGCGTTCGGGGCGATATAGGCCAGCATGGTGTCGGCATCGGACACCTCGAACGGGTCGCCCGGTACGTCCGGCTCGATGAACATCTTTTCGATCACGCCGTCTTTGACCAGCATCGAGTAGCGCCAGGAACGCTCGCCGAAACCGAGGTCCTGCTTGGGCACCAGCATGCCCATGCCGCGGCTGAAGTCGCCATTGCCGTCGGGAAGGAAGGTGATGTTCGAGGCCTTCTGCTCGGCACGCCATTCGTTCATCACGAACGCGTCGTTGACCGACACGCAGATGATCTCGTCGACGCCGTGACGCTCCAGTTCCGGGGCGAGCTGGTTGTAACGCGGTACATGGGTGGAGGAGCAGGTCGGGGTGAAGGCGCCGGGCAGGGCGAACACCACGACGGTCTTGCCCTTGAAGACCTCGTTGCTGGTCACGTCGACCCATTCGTGGTCGCGACGGGTACGGAATACGACATTGGGGACGCTCTGGCCTTCGCTGTTGTGCAGTTTCATGTTGTTGACTCCTGGTCGGAAGTTGCTGTCAGTGGGTGCAGTATCTGCAACAGGAATCGATTGGTAAAATTGTTTGTATCTACGTAATCAATAGCTACAGACTATTTGCGCCACCGGGTGCGCCGGCCTTGGCCGGCGTCCGTACACGACCCGGAAACACGGCATCGGCGGAACCACGGGAACCGGTCGCCAACCGGCGCTGTCTTTCTTGCGGGCGCGGTTTA